>JABFSC010000040.1 GCA_013140885.1 Deltaproteobacteria bacterium
GGTCAGGGGTCGGTTGTGATTTTTTCCCCGTGCGCTTGATCTTCCTAATTTTTAGACCTTGGACTTTGGACCTTATGCCTTCGCCAGCCGTCCTTTATAGATCGGGAACGTGCGGCAAAAATCGCGGACCTCATCGCCAATCGCCGCTAACGCCGGGGCGTCTCCTACTTTCCGTAATGCCCGCGCGATGAAGTCGGCGATCACCGCCATCTCCTTCTCCTTCATACCGCGACTAGTGACCGCTGGCGTGCCAATCCGCACCCCACTCGTCACGAACGGTGAGCGTTGATCGAACGGAATCGCGTTCTTGTTGACCGTGATGCGCGCCCGGTCCAGCGTCTCTTGCGCGACTTTGCCCGTCAGTTCCGTATCGCGGAAATCCAAGAGCATCAGATGGTTATCCGTGCCGCCCGACACGAGCCGAAACCCATGCCGTAGGAGGCCCGCCGCCAGCGCTTTGGCGTTATCCAGTATCTGCTGTTGATACACCTTGAACTCCGGCATCAACGCTTCCTTGAGTGCCACCGCCTTGGCCGCGATCACGTGCATCAGCGGTCCACCTTGATTGCCCGGAAAGACCGACGAATCGACACTCTTGGCCAACGACGCTTTACAGAGAATCATGCCACCACGTGGGCCACGCAACGTTTTGTGATTCGTCGTGGTCACCAGTTCCGCGTACGGCACTGGCGAAGGATGGAGTCCAGCGGCGACCAAGCCCGCGAAATGCGCGATGTCCACCATCACGAGCGCGCCCACCTCGTCCGCCGCGCGACGGAACTGCGCGGCGTCAATCTGTCGTGGATAGGCGCTGTGTCCCGCCACGATCATCTTGGGGCGGTGTTTGCGCGCGAGGTCGGCCACTTCATCGTAGTCGATGCGCTGGTCGGACTCGCGGACACCGTACGGAATGACCTTGAAGAATTTTCCAGAAAAATTGACCGGGCTGCCGTGCGTGAGATGCCCGCCGTGCGACAGGTTCATGCTGAGGATCGTGTCGCCGGGCTGCAACTGCGAGAAGTACGCGGCCATGTTGGCTTGCGCCCCGGAGTGCGGTTGGACGTTGACGTGTTCGGCCCCGAACAACTGCTTGGCGCGATCAATCGCCAATTGCTCGACGATATCGACATACTCGCACCCGCCGTAGTAGCGCTTGCCGGGATACCCTTCGGCGTATTTATTGGTCAGGACCGACCCCTGCGCCTCCAGCACCGCTTCGCTCACCACGTTTTCCGACGCGATGAGTTCCAAGTTATATTCCTGGCGCTCGGTTTCCCGTTGAATCGCCGCATACACATCAGGGTCGCGAAGGGCTAACTCACTACTCATATCGTTCCTCTTCTCAGCGCACCGAAGGCAGGGGCCATAAACAAAGAATCGCAGGGCTTCTCAGCCACTGCGATTCTTCAGCCGCGTATACAGCCCGTCTCCCATGTCGCGTGGGAGTGCGCATGGGGCTATGGGTTATTTCTTGTTTTTATCGATGTAATCGAAAACGTCCTTGACCTTGCGAATCTTCTCCGCGTCCTCATCCGAGACCTCAATCTCGAACTCCTCTTCGAGTGCCATCACCAGCTCGACCAAGTCCAGGGAGTCGGCTCCCAAATCGTCGGTGAATGAAGCCTCAGCCACAACCTCATCCTTGCTGACATTGAGTTGTTCGCTGATGATCTCTCGTACGCGTTCCTCGACTGACGCCGCCATATCCGTGTCCTCCTCAGTAACTCCTAGATCGTCTGGACGGCGCTCAACGAGAGGTGCACTGGTTGCGCGTGGCTCTCGGCTCCGAACTCAGACATACATACCGCCATTAATGTTGATGACCTGCCCCGTGATGTACCCTGCCAGCGGGCTCGCGAGGAAGGCGACCACTTCCGCTACCTCGGCCACCGTGCCCCATCGACCAGCGGGAATAAGGCTCAAATATCCTGATTTGACCTCATCTGGCAAGGACCCGGTCATGTCCGTTTCAATGAATCCCGGCGCGACGGCGTTGACCGTCACCGACCGCGAGGCCAATTCCTTCGCCATCGTTCGCGTGAACCCAAT
This sequence comes from Deltaproteobacteria bacterium, assembly GCA_013140885.1. Taxonomy (GTDB): domain Bacteria; phylum Desulfobacterota; class Binatia; order Bin18; family Bin18; genus JABFSC01. The sequence continues at coordinate 2,050 of JABFSC010000040.1, forward strand.
CACCCCGGCTTTCGCCGCTGTGTACGCGGCCTGTCCGGGATTGCCGGTTTGGGCCACCACCGAGGTCAAGTTAATGATCCGCCCGGAACGTTGGCGCAGCATGGGGCGCGCCGCCGCCTTGGTGCACAAAAAGACGCCTTTGAGATTGACATCCATCACCCGCTCCCACTCCTCCTCCTTGAGGCGGAGCAGCAGGTTATCAATCGCCAACCCGGCATTATTGACGACGACATCAATACGCCCGTGCTTCTCGGTGATCTGTTGAAAGGCCGCGTTCACTTCGGTGCCGTTGGCGACATCGAACCGCAGCAATTCAGCGTGGCCCCCAGCCTTCTGGATACCGCCGCGGACATCCTCCGCGGCTTGCTGGGACTGCATATAGTTGATGAGCACGAGGTCACCCGCCTGCGCGAAACGTTCGGCGATGGCACGGCCAATACCCCGTGAGGCTCCGGTCACCAACACTATTCGCTGTGGGGTCGCGTCACTCATGCCAGCACCCCTGGAACGTCGGCGAGCGTCGCGGGGTCACTCACGGACACACAAGACAGCTCCGCGACAATACGCTTGAGCAGTCCGGCCAATACCTTGCCCGGCCCGACCTCAATCGCCGCCGCGCAGCCGAGACTCTTGAGTTTCAGCATGCTTTCTTCCCACCGCACCGGCGCGGTGACTTGTTGCACGAGCAGCGCTTTCACGCGGGCTGGGTCCTGATTCACATCGGCGGTCACATTGGCTATGACGGGAACCGTCAGTGCGCTAACCGCAATCGCTTCAAGCACCCGCGCCAACCCTTCCGCGGCGGGCGACATCAGGGCGCAATGGAATGGGGCACTCACCGCGAGTTCGACCGCGCGCTTCGCGCCATGAGCTTTGGCCACGGTCATGGCACGACGAACCGCATCTGTATGTCCAGCCACCACGATCTGCCCACCACCATTGAGATTGGCGGGTGAGACCACTTCCCCTTGCGCGGCTTCTTGGCACACCTGGAGCACATCATCGGCGGACAGATTAAAGATCGCGGCCATCGCGCCCACGCCGACGGGCACCGCCTCTTGCATCAAACGGCCACGCTCGCGCACGATGCGCACCGCATCCGCCAACGTCAGCGCCCCAGCGGCGACCAACGCCGAATACTCGCCCAGGCTATGACCAGCCACAACGGTGGGCTGCACGCCAGTTTCTTGTTGGAGCACGCGCAAGGCGGCGATACTGGTCGCGACAATCGCCGGTTGCGCGTTGGTGGTGAGTTTCAAGTCATCATCCGGACCCTCGAAACAGAGGGTCGAAAGCGACATGCCGAGGGCCTCATCGGCTTCAGCAAAGGTGCGAGCGGCAACAGGAAACTGTTGCGCGAGCGCCTTACCCATCCCCGCGGCTTGAGAGCCTTGACCGGGAAACAATAATGCAACAGCACGACTCATTCTTTTTTCTTCTCTTCTTCAGGAGGCGGCTCTGGGGCCACCGCGGGCGGGTCGTGCGATTCACGGGTGTGGAGAAACCGATCGCGAATCGAGGCCCACAAGCGGCGACTACTTTTACTTTCTGGCACGGTGAGCGCGGCCTCGGGCAAGGCTTGGAGACTTTCGACGATTTTCCGATTGATGTCCTGACGTGAAGCCTCTTCCGCCACGCGAATCGCATTCTTCATCGCTTTTGGAGAGGAAGCGCCGTGCGCGATAATCGCGAGGCCGTCAGTCCCCAAGAGCGGGGCTCCGCCAACTTCGGAAGGATCAAAACTGGCGCGCAGGTCAGTCAAGGCATCACGGATCAATAAATATGAGAGCTTGCCTTTCCAACTCGCGGTGAACAAGGTACGCAGTTGCCCTTGGAAAAAATGCGCGAACCCTTCCAAGGACTTCAGCGCGACATTGCCGGTGAACCCATCGGTGACAATGACGTCAACCCTCCCGTTATTGAGGTCGCGCCCCTCCACATAGCCGATGTAATTCAGATGCGCTTTTTTCAACATGGCGTGGGCGAGGCGGGTCAGGTCGGTCCCTTTCGAGTCCTCCTCCCCATTACTCAGCACCCCGACGCGCGGCGATGGAATCCCACGCACCAACCGCGCGTACACCTCGCCCATGATGGCGAACTGCACAAAATGCAGCGGTTTACATTCCGTGTTGGCACCAGCGTCCAGCAAGCAGGTATAGCCCCCAACCGCTGGAATCGCCGTGACGATCGCGGGACGATCCACCCCTTTGAGCGTGCCCAGGGTTGTCACGGCAAGTGCGAGCATCGCGCCGGAGTTCCCCGCGCTCACCACCGCGTTCGCTTCGCCTGATTTGACAAGTTGTAGCGCCACGCGCATTGACGAATCCGGTTTGCCGCGAATCGCCGCGATTGGGGACTCCCCCATCTCGATGCGTTCAGTGGCGTGCCGAATGACGAGGGACTCGGACTCCTCTTTGCCCAGCCGTTCAAGCTCAATCCGAATACTGTCCTCGTCACCCACCAAGATGACGGGCACGTTATGCTCCTCAACGGCCTGCAGTGCCCCTTCGACGATTGCACCGGGGGCATGGTCCCCCCCCATGGCGTCTACAGCGATAAACATAGCTAGTGATTACGTGTTGCCGCGTACCCGCGTCCGACAACGAGCGCGGGTCGCCACAGTGCACCTATCGACCACATCACCCCGGACGTGCCGTGGCGGTGAGGGTCGTATGGATAGGTAGCGGATATGGGTTATGCCTCTTCCGCGACAGCGATCACTTGGCGGCCACGGTAGAAGCCACAGGTGGCGCAGATGCGGTGCGATAACACCGGGTCCCCACAGTTCGCGCAGGTCATCGTCTGGACAATCGGCAGGGCATCGTGCGCGCGGCGTTGATTACGTTTGGATTGTGAAGTTTTACGTTTGGGAAGGCCCATGGTCGTTCCTTATGCTGACAAAATTTTTCGGCGGAATGTTGTGTGGACGGGACGAACAGAAAGGGAAGCGGTTACCTCTGGGAAGGCAGCCGCAGGGTTGACAGGACAGCCAGACGCGGATCGCGCCACAATGGGCGACACGCGCACGATTCAACATTGAGATTCGTGCCACATTGCCCACAGAGACCGCGACAATTCGGCTGACACAGCGGTTGGCTCGGCAAGGCCAGCAGCGTTTCTTCATCAACCAGCGCCGAGAGGTCGATATGTTCCTCGCTATACACCCCAGCCGAGAGTTCATCCGCGCTGAGTTCGACTTCCCGCTGCGTGGCGTGGAACTGGGGGCTCAGGGTCACGGAAAACTCGCGTTGCAGCGGCGCGGGATACTCTTCCACGCACCGACTACAGGTGCCAACGAATTCTCCCTGAATCGTGCCACTGAAAATGAGATCCGCGCCAGAACGAAAATGGAGCAAGGAGACCTGCAAGGGGCTCGGCAAGCGGTATTCCGCCTCGTTTCTCTCGGCAAGAATCCGATTGAGTTCGCTCACCTCTTCAACGAATTGGAGTTCAGTCGGAGAGGCTTTAATGTCATCAATGGCAATTTTCATAACAGTGTCGGCGTCCCAGCGCGGGCGCATGGTAGTATGAACCCAGCGAAAAAGCAACGCAGGCAATCTATCCAAGAAAGCTCTTGACGCCAGAAAACAGATGCGCTACCAGCGTCGGTCATGGCTAAGGAAGGCATTGAAGTCACGGGAACGGTACTCGAAACACTCCCTAACGCCATGTTTCGAGTACAACTAGAAAATAAGGTCACGGTGCTTGCCCATGCGTCCGGCAAGATGCGCAAGTTCTACATCAAGATTCTGCCTGGCGACACGGTGACCGTCGAACTTTCGCCGTATGACCTGAGCCGTGGCCGGATTACCTTCCGGCATCGCTAGGGAAAGTCTGGGGCAAGTCCGGGACAAGTCGCTGCAAGTCTCGGACAAGTCGGGGGCCAGTCTCTGCAAGTCACGAACTGGCCTGAGACTGGCCTGAAACTTGCGCCAGACTGCCCTCAACCCTTGATTCGCAAATCCGCCAATGTCTGAATGATCCGGTGCGGACGCACCCGATGGGTGTGCGGCACTCCCGCCCCAGTGCGATCCACCCAAATGCCCGTGATGCCCAGCCATTGCGGAGCCGCGACATCCCACTCCAAGTTGTCGCCCACCATCCACGTCTCTTCCGGCTGCACGCCGAGTCGATTCAAGGCATGGAGATACACTCGTTCGTCCGGTTTGCCAGTGCCAAACTCCCCTTCCACGACGATACAGTCAAAAAAAGGGGCCAAGCTCCACTTCTCGATTTTCTTGCGTTGCGCCTTGGCGGCTCCGTTGGTTAATAACGCCAAAGGACGGCCTTGCTCGCGCAGCCAATGCAGGGTCTCCAACGCTCCAGGAAACAATTGCGACCGCTGGTCACGTTCCCTAGAGTAGACGCGCTCCATCTCGTGCGCCAAGGGGCCATCCAAGGGGTTATCGGTGATCCCAAGTTGCTGCAACGCCTCGGTGGCCATCTGTCGCCGTGCCACCGGCAAATCCAGTCGTCCACGGCGGCCACGAGTAAAATCACTCCAGAACCAGTTTCTCCGCTCATGGATGACCGCGAGAAATTTTTGATAGGAGATACCGGTAAGGTGATCCGTGAACTCCTGATAGACCGCGAACCAACAGTCATCGCCTGGGTCCGAGTCAGCGAGAATGGTGTCATCCAAATCCAAGAACAGCGCTTTGGGAAGTTGGGGAGCCATGCGTTTCCTCTTTCTCCGCCCGTCATCCATAGCATCGTCCACAACATCTTTCACGGGAGATGGCGGGGTCAGGACAGGTTGATTCTGCCGCGCCGTTCGTTTATCAGCAAGGAACAAAAAAGGAGAGGACTCCCCTATGAATGAAGAAACACTGCAATCGAGCCTACACAACGGTCAAGAGCTCGCCACTCTCGGTGGTGGCTGTTTCTGGTGCCTGGAGGCGGTCTATCTAGAATGCAAAGGGGTAGACAAAGTGGTGTCCGGCTACTGTGGCGGCTCCGTCCCGAACCCGACCTACTATCAAATCTGCGAGGGCACGACTGGTCACGCCGAAGTCGTCCAGCTCACATTCAATCCTCAGACCATTTCCTTCAAGGAAATTTTGCGAGTCTTCTTCACCATCCACGACCCGACCACATTGAACCGCCAGGGCAATGATGTTGGCACGCAATACCGGTCGGCCATCTTCACGCACAACGACGCCCAACGGCAGATCGCCACGGAAACGATCGCGGAGATCGCGGCGGCCAAAATCTGGGACGGGAAGATCGTGACGGAAGTGAGCCCTCTTCCGATCTTTTACGTTGCCGAGGACTATCACCAAGAATACTTTCGCAACAATCCGTTCCAGCCCTATTGCCAGTATATCGTCGCGCCCAAGGTCGCCAAGTTTCGCAAGACGTTTTTGGAGAGAGTGAAGAAGTAGGACAGACCGGGGACCGGAGACAGGGGACGGGAGCAAGAGCAATGGCATTCAGTTAGCGAGTTTAGGGTTCCGAGTTCTGAAATTCCCTCTCCCGGCTGGGAGAGGGCTAAGGTGAGGGGGATCAAAAGAGCTTCCTTATGAACCCTCAGCTTTCCAGAGACCAATCGCGCACTCACGCCTGTCCGTACTTCTTCTCCGCCTCAAGCCACCAGTCGATCCCCACCCGCTGAAAGATGTCCATCGGGCTCAGCACCGGCCCCTCATGCCAATCGGTGCCACGCTCCTTCAACTTGGTGAGCGCCGACTCTATCGCCAGTGTCGCCGACATCAGGCTCACCACAGGAAAGATCACCATCTTGTAGCCGAGTTGTTCGAGTTCCGTCACCGTCAGTCCTGGTGTTTTGCCACCTGGCACCTGGTTGCTCAGCAGCGGGGCTTTGATTTCACGTGCCACGCGCTCGATCTCCTCGCGACTGGTCGGCGCTTCCACGAAGATGACATCGGCTCCAGCCTCGCGATAGCGCAATCCCCGCTCAATGGCATCGTCGATTCCATTGACGGCACGCGCATCGGTGCGCGCGATGATAATGAAATCCGGGTCAGTACGATTCTCAGCGGCGGCACGAATCTTTTCGGCGAACTCTTTCATGGGAATCACCGCTTTGCCAGCGATGTGACCACATTTCTTGGGAAACACCTGGTCTTCCAGATGCAGCGCGGCAACTCCAGCCCGCTCATATTCACGCACGGTGCGAATCACGTTCAGGGGATTGCCATAGCCGGTATCAGCATCGGCAATGAGCGGGAGCGAGATGCAACCCGCGATATGCGCGGCATGGGTTGCCATTTCCGTGAGAGTAGTCAAGCCAAGGTCGGCCTGTCCCAAAGCGGAAGCCGCCGTGCCCGCGCCAGTCATGTACACCGCCTTGAAGCCATGTCGTTCAATCAGGCGCGCGGAGATCCCGTCATACGCGCCAGGCGCGACAATGATCCCAGGTTCGTTCAGCATACGCCGAAGGGTCGTGGTTGCTCGCATTCTTCTCTCCTCTCGTGTCGGTCGCACAGCCCATACCAACATCGCGGCGGTTGCTCAAGGCTGGCGGGGATGTTTCTAGTAGGAAGACATCGGTGTTTCTGCTAAGGGGATGCACTATGGAGTAGGCACATACTCCTCTCACAGACATGCAATGAGTGAATGAGGCAGCAACGAATCCGCTGACCTTACTGTTGGAGGACCAATGAAGAGCAATCTCATATGCTCCGATCCATCCGTGATGATGGGAAAACCGGTGATCGCGGGCACCCGCATCACCGTTGAACTGATTTTGGAAAAGCTCGCCGCCGGAGAAACCGCTGAGGAAATTATCGAGGCGCATCCACGCTTGACGAGAGAAGCGATACGCGCGGCTTTGACCTACGCCGCCAAAGCGCTGCGCACGCCTCCGCCACAAAAGGCCGCATGAATCTCCTTGCGGATGAGGGTGTGGATGGCCCCATTGTTGAGCAACTCCGGCAAGACGGCCACGAGGTGCTCTACATCGCTGAGATGGACGCTGGGGTGCCAGATGAAGAGGTTTTGCGGAAAGCCAATGAAAAGAAGGCATTGTTAGTGACTGCGGATAAGGACTTTGGCGAAATGGTCTTTCGCCAGAAGCTCCTCAGCACGGATGGGGTCGTTTTGCTCCGCCTCGCGGGACTTTCGCCAACGCGAAAAGCAGGACTCGTCAGTAGGATATTTCGGAACCGTGGCGCGGAATTTCCGCATGCTTTTAGTGTGATCTCCGTCGGTCAGGTCAGAATTCGACGAAGATACTGAACGGAAATCCCTACGCCAAATTTGTCACAAGCGCGCGCAACAAACGACTCCGAACTCCCCAACTCCGAACTCCGAACGCCTCAGAAGCGATACGTATACCGCACCTTGATCCGCCCCTCGCGCAGAGTCGGGCGGAGGTTGCCATCCGCGCCACGCCAGTTGTGGTTGTACACCAGAAAAACTTCGTTCCCCGGCTCAATGATCCAGCGCAAGCGTGAGTTCATACTCAGCACTTCGGACACCGTGTCATACTGGAAGAAATTGAACCACGAGACATCCGGGTTGAGGGCGATGCTCATGCGTAAACGAATGAGGCGGATGATGAAATTTCCTTCCGGCAAACGCCCATCGTTTTGTTGATACTCCGCGCTCAGGAAAAAGTGCGGACCAGGGCGGAGATCAACCCGCGCCGTCCAGTCGTCCCGGCGGCCACGGTAGAAGTGGCCCCATTCATAGATGAAGCGCAAAACCACGGGACGCTTGTCCGCGCTCCGCCATTGGGCACGCTGGCGACGAAAGACATACCCACCTTTGGGAATCGTCACGCCACGGCTGATCGCGAACTCCTCGGTCAACCGCTCCAGCGTTTCCTGCGTCTGGAATTCCAGCGCGTCCCCACTCTCGAACCGCCAGACACAAGGAAAGTTGATATTGCGCGTCAACAACAAATTGGAGTCCGGCTCGACGATATAATTGCCATCAAAAGCACAACTGATTTGTCGGGTGTACCACCGACCAGGCCGGGGCGCGACTTCCAGAAACCACCCAAACCGTCGAATGCCCTTGCGGGGCACGAACCCCAGGGTGGCATCAAATTCCTTTTGCACCTCACGGTAGGTGCCAAATATCCGCCACAGATCGTTGGGAAGATTGATCTGACTGCCCCACGCCAAATTCTTGCGCGTGTTCGGAATAAAGCTTTTGAGGAAAAACGCGGAGATCGCGAAATTTCTATCGCCCAAGAATGTAGAGGTACTATAGCGAAAATCGCTACCGACCAGACCCGTGGTGTTCCCTCCGCGCGCGGATTCTCGCACCGTGCTGATGAACCCAATCGACGACTTCGTCCACAAGTCACGCTTCACGCGAATGACGCTAAAGTTCTCGTCAGGAATCGGCCCGCGTTCCTCGGTTTGCACGTTGAGCATCCCAATGCGGTACGGACCAATCCGTCCACTCAGCTTCGCTCCGCCCAGCAGATCCACCTGCTTGCCGTCATTGGCGATACCAATCCGCCGACTGAAAAAAGGAATAATCACCAGCGGGCCAGACGTGGACGTCAGATCATTGGTGGCGAAATTGCCCGCGTCTTCAAGAAAGAACTGTCGCTTCTCCGGGAAAAAGAGCGGGAACCGCGTGAGGTTGACCTGCGTGTCGTCCACCTCGGTTTCACCAAAGTCCGTATTGGCGGTGAGACTCAATGTCAAACTCGGAGTGAGTTTATAAAAAACATCGAGTCCCGGCTTGAACACCGTGGCATGCCGCTTCGGCGCGGTGGTGATAAAAGGCGAGACATCCAACCCAACGCCTTGGTCGATCCCTTCCAGTCCATGTAACCGCCCCGCTTCAGAGACTCGGAAAAAATCGAGATTTTGCCGATAGCCGGACCACACGACTTCCTCGGTCCGCCGTTTGATGACCCGCTGAATGTTGAATCCCCACGTGGATTGCCCTAGGACGAAGCTGACGGTGTGAAACGGAATGGCGAATTCCGCCGTCCACCCGTGCGGCGTAATCCGCGTGCGCGCGTACCAGATCCCATTCCAATCAGGGTTCTGGTCTTGTCCTTCATCCGTAATAATTTGGTCGAACCGCGCACCGGCGGCGTTCACCTGAAAAATAAAGGCGTTGCGACGATCCAGAAACGTATCGAACAGCAGCGTCACCCGGTCGTCCGAATCGAGCAGCACGTCACGATCAAACCGGCTCGCGACAATCGCATCAGGTTGGGAATCGTAACAAGTCACGCCGACATACAACCGCGACCGTGAATACAGGACCCGCACTTCAGTCCGCTCGGACGCCGGCGCTCCCTCCTTCGGTTCACGCTGGAGCAAGGTGTCGATCACCTGCGCCCGTTGCCAGGCTGATTCTTCAAGCGCGCCATCTATCACTATTGGTTCGGTAATCGGCGTCGCGGTGATTTCCGGGGGATTCGCCCTGGCAACCGACGCGCACAGCAAGAGCACGCCGAGAACCAGGAAGCAGTATCGTTGCCGGAGCGCTTCTCGAAGCATGGCAACTCTTTACTGCACGGGCACGATGCAAGCCGGGGAATCATTCTTTGGTGAGTTCACGAGACTCGCCACTGCATACGCCGCCATCTCCGTCGCGGGATACGGCACGAGGAGCGGCAGGAGTTTCTCCGGCTCGGTGATTGTTCGGTCGAGCCACACCGTTTCGGCTCCCCGCGTGAGAATCACTGGCATGCGATTATGAATCGACTCCATGAGCGAGTTCGGTGTGGTGGTAATGATCGTACAAGAGTGGATCGCTTCGCCGTCTGGCGGACGCCAGGTTTCCCACAATCCAGCAAAGGCGAACGGAGCCTGTGACGGGAGTGTAATAAAGATCGGGGTTTTCTTTTTTCCCTCTTGTCGCCATTCATAAAACCCGTCAGCCACGATCAGGCACCGGCGCTTTTGCAGCGCGCGACGGAAACTGGGCTTTTCCGCGACAGTCTCGGCGCGAGCGTTTATCATGCGATTCCCGATGTCCGCATCTTTCGCCCAGGAAGGGATCAATCCCCAACGGAGCAAACCACCACGAGTGCCAGCTTCGTCCCTGATAATGGACAATACCGCTTGTGAGGGAGCGATATTGTACCGTGGCGTCAACGAGAGAGGAGACGCATGAAACGAGAAGCGTTCTTCGAGCTGTTCAAGGTCCGCTGTGAGCGTAAACCGACCACACATAGGGCACTTCCTCACCATCTTTTTTCCCACGCGACAGTGTCGTATGTATACGCAAGCATGCCGTGGGGATCAATGAGACTTGAGACTTGAATTTTTTGGACCTTGGACTTTGGACCTTAGACTTTTCAACCCGCAACCCGAACCCGCGAGGAATACCACCATGATTGAACTCTACGACCTAGTTGGCGCCAACGACTTGCGACTCAGCCCGTATTGCTGGCGAGCAAAAGCGGTCATGGCCTCCAAAAAAATTCCGTACACCACGGTGCCCATCCGCTTCTGCGACAAAGACAAACTCGCGTTCTCTGGCCAGGATCGCGTCCCAGTCATCAAAGACGGGGACACCGTCGTGTCCGACTCGTGGTTCATCGCTGAATACTTCGAGCATCTCCAACCTGAACCGCGGCTGTTCCCCGGCCTCGGACTGAAAGAGGCGTGTCGGTTTTTCAATCTCTACGTGGATCGGACCGTCCACACCGCCGTGTTCCCCGTGGTGGTGGCCGATATTTATACGAACATCGACCCGGTGGATCGTGAGTATTTTCGCAAGTCACGCGAAGAGCGTCTGGGCATGACCCTCGAGAACACCGTCGCCAAACGTCCAGAGTTCCGGCCCCGCATGCGCGCCGTCCTTGCCGACCTGAACCTCGCCATTGCCGGGCAGGAATACTTCTTCGGTAATTTGACCTACGCCGACCTCTGTCTGTTTGGCACGTTCAAATGGATCATGTCCGTCAGTCAAGAACCATTGCTCTTCACCACCGAGTTTCGCGCGTGGTGGGAGCGGATGGAGCATCTTCTCGGCATCTAACGACTGTCTCAAAAAAGGAGGGGCCATGAGCAACAAAGACATTGTCACCGCACGGCTCGCCGCCGTCGGCATCACGTTGACCGATCAAGAACTCGACCACCTCGCCGTGGCGTATGGCAAGCTGCAACAATGGGAGTCCATTGTCCAAAAGATGATCCAGCCAGAAACAGAACCGGCGGTGACTTTTCACGCCAAAGTGGAGGGCTCACGATGACCACCACCACTGCGCAACTCGCCTACATGTCGCTCGCGGACGTGGCCAAACGAATCGCTTCACGAGAACTCTCTCCGCGGGAGGTGACGCTGGCGACCATCGACCGCATCACCGCCGTCGAACCGAAACTCCACTCGTACTATACGATCCTGGCGGCGGACGCCTTAGTCGCCGCCGAGGAAGCGGAGAAGCAAATCCGCCAGGGCAATTACAAAGGCCCGCTGCATGGCGTCCCGCTCGCCGTCAAGGATATTTATGAGTCAGGCCCGACCACGGGCGGGTCAAAACTGCGCAAGGATTATATCGCCCGCCACGACTGCACCTCGGTGCAAAAACTCAAGCAAGCCGGCGGCGTGATCTTGGGGAAACTCGCCACCTACGAGTTTGCTTTCGGCGTGCCAACAATGGCCTCGTACTTTCAACCGGCGCGCAATCCGTGGAATCTCGACATTGATCCAGGCGGTTCTAGCAGTGGGTCGGGCGCGGCGGTCGCGGCGGGATTAGCATACGGAGCAATGGGCAGTGACACGGGCGGGTCGATTCGCTGGCCCGCGTTCTGCTGTGGCATTGTCGGAATGAAAGCCACCTACGGTCGTGTCAGTCGCGCGGGCGTGTTCCCGCTGTCATGGAATCTCGACCATACCGGACCCATGACCCGCACGGTGGAAGACTGCGCCCTGATGCTCCAAGGGTGCGCGGGCTACGATCCGCTTGATCCCGCCTCCGCCAACGAGCCAGTGCCCGATTTCAGCGCCAAGCTAGGGCGCGACATCAAGGGCCTGCGCATTGGTATTCCTCGCCGACTCTTCATGTCAAATTGTGACAAGGAAATCCTCGCGTCCCTTGAGACAGCGATTACACAGATGGCCACCCTGGGAGCCATCGTGACCGATGTCGATTCCATCACGTTCGAGGAAATGTTCGCGATGATTTGGCCAATCATCGCCGCCGACGCCGCAGCCTATCATCTCGAAGACATGAAGACCCGGCCTGGAGATTACAATCCCGACCTACGGATGATGTTGGCGATTGGGACGTTGGTGAGTGGCACCGGCTATCTGCAAGCCCAACGCGCCCGCGATCAGGTCCGTCGCACGATGCTCCAGCAATTGGAAACGGTAGACCTGTTTATGATGCCCACCACGGGTTTCCTCCCAGGGCGCGTGCGTTCGGAACCCCCGGTCGGCAGTTTTCTCACGGCCAACGGGTTTTCTATCTATACCCCGCTGATGAACCTCACGGGATTCCCGACTCTCGCCTTGCCGTGCGGGTTCAGTGCCTCAGGCTTACCGATGGGCTTTCAACTCGCGGGCAAACCGTTTGATGAAGCAACGGTCTTTCAGGCAGGACACGCTTACGAGCAGTCAACGCCGTGGCATCAGCGACATCCAAATTTTTAGTGGAGAGTGGAGAGTGGAGAGTGGAGAGTGGAGAGTGGAGAGTGGAGAGTGGAGAGTGGAGAGTGGAAAGTTGGTCTCTTCTAAAGACCAAAGCCTTTTAACTCTCCACTCTCCACTCTACTGCATCCTCACCGCCCCATACCGCTCATAATACGCCACCCACGCCCGGCGAACGTCGGGCACGAGAGAGTCTTTCCTCAACGTAAAAATGTCGTGCATGGTCAGGATCGCCACGGTCTTGATGCCCAGTTCTTTTTCCAAGACCTGGACCGCGCTGATGGAACCAGCTGCGTCGCTTAACGACTCCTGCCGGTCCACGGCGATCACCATGCCAGCGATCGTATAGTCGCCCAACAGTTTGATCTTATCGAGCGCCTCGTACTTCGCTTGGCCGGTGGTGATCACATCATCGACCAGCAGAATCCCGCCGCCCGGCTGAAACTTTTCCGCACCGACGATCACTTTACTGGCATCGGTGCCTTGGGTTGCCTCGCCGTAGGCTTTCTCTTCCTTGCGATCGTACAGATACGACGTGTTCTTGCCGAACTGTTCATACAACCCTTCACAGGTCAGGGCACACAGGTTGATCCCTTTGTAAGCCGGGCCAAACACATACTGAAAGTCTTTCAGTACACCACCGCGCACACCATCCATCGCGGCTTGGCTATAGGCTTTCTTCATCATCGCCAGACTTTCACCGTCAGTCAGCGCGCCAATCGAGGCAAAAGTCGGACTCATCCGACCACTCTTCAGCTTAAAGAACGAACCGACATCCGTGGCGATCTTGAAGGCATTCTTCTGTAAGAGCAGATCAAGAAATTCGCGTTTGTAGTCCATAAGAAGTCCAATGTCTAAAGTCCAAGGTCCAAGGTCAACAAATTTCGTCGCAAGTCGTGAGCCTTTGGAGACTTTGGACTTTGGACCTTAGACCTTGGACTTTTCCTAATCCTTAAACCGTGGCATGACTTTCTCCGCGAACAGCTCCATGCTCCGCATCACTTCCTTGTGAGGCACCAGGCCACCGGGATTGAACCAGCAGATGACGCGCCCCATGCCAAAGTCTTGTTGGAACTGCGTGAGACGTTCAATGCACCCGTCAGGAGTAGCAAACACCCCCATATTCTGACTCACCTGCTCGTAGGTCATCCGTCGGGCGCGTTCGAGCACATCTTTCAACCGGTTATTCCCCGGCGCTTCCACTGCATTGAGAGTCTCGTATAGCGTCGCCACGGTGGACAAGAACCGCTTGATACTGGGCTCCAACTCTTGCCTGACCTGCGTTGGGCTGTCACCCACATACAGCGGCATGAGTACGGTCACATCGTCCGTGCCGCAAGGCCCATGACCCGCGGCTTCACGTGCTTGGCGGTAGAGCGGCAGGTACTCCTTAATACGAAAAAACGGATTCACTTGAGAAGCAACACAGATCCGATAGCCTAGACGACCAGCCAGCTCAAACGTATCACTACTGTTCGTGGCGATGTGCACCCGTGGATGCGGCTTCTGCACGGGCTTTGGCACGACGGACAGATTATCGACACTCCAAAACTGCCCCTGAAACGAGAAGCGCTCCTTCGTCCAGGCTTGCTGAATAATCCGGAGGCTTTCCAACATACGCTCGCGACTTTCACTTTGCGCGAGCCCGAAGCCGGTAAAATGCGTTGGGATCGAGCCACGACCGATGCCAAACTCCACGCGCCCGTTACTGATGACATCCAGGGTGGCAATCTCTTCCGCCACTCGTAGAGGATGTGAGAGCGGAAGCAAAACGATAGCGATGCCCAAACGGAGCTTCGTGGTACGTTCCGCGATCGCCGCCAGCGTGAGCAACGGAGCCGGTGAAATCGAGAGTTCCGGGTTGAAATGTTGCTCAACTGGCCACACCGACTCGAAGCCGAGTGATTCGGCATACACCGCTTGTTCAATGGTATCGCGATACCGTTGCACGGCGGATTGCGTCGGATCACACGGCAATTGGTAATGAAGCCCGAATTTCATAAGCGTCCCCTCCTGTCAGCACGGACAGGAGGGTTTTCGCTGATCCACGGAGAGTTTGCAAGGGATTGAGTGATCGGACCGGTGGACGATGGTAGCAGTGAGGTCCGCTCAGGACCGTCTTCAGTAAGGAACCAGTATTCCGCACTGTATGCGATGTCCAGCGAGCAGCGAAAACAGCGCCTGGGTCTAGTTGATCGGCAACAGTTGCCCATTGCACAGCGCCCAACCTCTCGGCAGGAATACGAAGCTCATCAACCGGATTTCTGAAAGGGACGGCTCTGCCATGATATTTCCCCCGTTGTTGAAGAAGTACGCCTCACTGCTCAGGGACAGGTCGTGCCTGTCCCGGTATACGTGCCTGTAACGCCGTGAGCAGCGCCGACCGGCGTGCCACCCGTGCTGTTACGCGGCGCCAGATAACCGTTGATGTCCGCGTCGGTCGCTGCTCCAGCACCCGTCGGACCCGCATATCCCGGCAAACGGATGTTCACCCCAACGCGACGATTTCGAATGCGGAAATCGACGTCGCCAAGCCCCGTTGGCGGAATGCCATCCTTGCCACTCAGGTGAATGTTGTTGGCGAGTGCGCCAGCACCACCAATAAGAGCACACGCCTGATAGGTATCACCAACGACGGTACCGATGTTGTAGTGAATACCGTTCTTCGATAGCGCTTCTGTACCGACGGTATTGCCCGGCTCGGCGATGAGATTGCCGGTAACGGTTGTATTGATCACGCCTCCCTGCGGTGTTGCACTACCACCAGCCAGCACCTCGATACCAAAGTTGTTGTACTGCCGGATGGAGTTGTTTGTCACGGCGACCGTCATCGTCCCCAAGCCGACACTCTGCAATTTGAGACCTGACCCTTCCGCCGACCCCGAGTTCGCCACCGCCTGTACCCCAATGCTGTTGTTGGCGAACGTCCCGATGACCGAGCCGGGGTCCGTCGATTTGACAATGAGCACCGCTGTCCCCACGGCATCTCGGAAAGTGTTGTTGGACATATCGAAGGTGAACGTGGCGCCAGCCCCTACGTTGTTGCCGCTGACAACTGTTACACCGCCGCCACCAGTAGCAATGACAGGATGGTTGTTCGACAGTGTGTTGCCGGTGAAGACGAGATCGCCGGTATTGTTACCGTTGAGGATGTAGTTGAAGAGGTCGCCCGCCGCCCCGGTAAAGGTGCTGTTCTGCACCGTGACATTAAGGGTAGCGTTGCTTGTCCCCTCGATTAAGATGCTGTCATTGCCACTGTTGCTATTGGCTCCCATAGTCACGGTATCAAAGACGAGACGGTTGAGCGTGCCCGAGCTATTGACCAGACGAAAGTTGTCAGCGAACCCCCGACTGATCGTGCAGTTGGAGAGCGAGGCCGCACCAGTAAGGTTCGTGAAGGAGATATTCCCCTCGTTGAAGGGCGGCACGTCGTTGGTACCGTTGGCATTGGTGGCCACGGCGGTGTTAATCACCGTGTTGCTCATGGAGAACCCGACGACGTTCGAGCCACGGATGGCGAAGTTTTGGAAATCGTTGAGCTGCATCCTGCCCAGCGACACATTACGCGTGTTATTGAGATAGACACCAATGCCCGTGGACGTGCTCCCATCCGCTCCGGTTTTGTTAGCAATCGTACCTCCGGAGCCCGCACTACCAGTGCCGGATACCGTCAGACCACCAAGTGAGCCTGTGGTGTCCAAGATAATGCCCGTATTCGAGCCGCCGTTAGCCGCGATACTCTGGAAGGTGAGGCCCGCGCCGCCGATGGTGGAGTTATTCACATTGAGCGCCGTGCCGGTGGTGCTGGTGATCGTGTTGCCCGTGCCCGTCACGTTGATCGCCGTGGCCCCGTTGAGCGCAGTGAAGCCCGTGCCACTGGTCGTCGTGATTGCCAACCCACCGCCGCTGAAGTTGATCGTCGCGTTATCGTTGTTGTCCAGCGTCACCGCCGGGTTGGCCCCCGTGGTCAGCACTTTCGAGCCGCCGGTGAAGGCCAGCGTCCCGTTCGTCGTGTTGTTCTGCACGTTGAGCCCCGTGCTACTGCCCGTGCCACTCAGATTGCCAGAGAGGGTCACACCCCCACTTGTTTTGTTGACGATGTTCACCAGCCGCGCCGCCGCCGTGTTGG
>JABFSC010000632.1 GCA_013140885.1 Deltaproteobacteria bacterium
GTGATTCCACTGCGCCGGAGCGTGCCGTTCCCCGCCTCGCGCGATGGGCCACATGCCGGAGCACTACATGCAATGGGCTGACCCCTTTATTGCCCTCACCGTGGCGGCGACGGTCACCAAGACGATCAAGCTCGGCACCGGGGTGTGTTTGTTACCGGAACGCGATCCCTTGATGACGGCGAAGGTGGTCGCCAGTCTCGATTTGCTTTCCCGGGGGCGCGTGATTCTCGGCGTTGGCGCGGGTTGGTTGAAGGAAGAAACCGAGATCATGGGGACGAAATTCAACCAACGCTGGAAGCGCTTGCGCGAGACGGTCGAGGCGATGCGCGTGCTGTGGACGGAGCCAGCGGCCAGTTATGACGGAGAGCTGGTCCACTTTCCGGCGGTGCGTTGTGAGCCCCAGCCCGTCCAGTATCCTGGTCCGCCGATCCTTCTTGGTGGCCTGGGGCCAAAGGTCATGGCGCGGGTCGTCCGTTCGTATGATGGCTGGTATCCGTTCGTGTCGGGTCCCGATGCTTTCGAGAAGGATATGGTCACGCTCCGCGCCTTGGCTGACGAGGCGGGGAGAGACCCTGGTTCTATCCAAGTGACGGCGATCATTGATCCTCGTGACGGCGCGGTCACAGCCGATGAGTTGAAGCGGTATCGCGATGCTGGGGCGAGCCGAGTCGTGGTGTACTCGCAGCAAACACGACAAGAGGACGCCGACGGCAAAGGGCTGGAGGTGGTGAAGCGGTCGGCGGCGATCGTGGAGCGCGCGCGCAGTCTGTAACCAGAGAGCTGCTATTTCGACATCAGGAGGAACGCACCATGAAGAGTACCACTAAACTTCGTCAGCTTTTAACTCGTGCCGGTATGCTGGTCGCCCCAGGAGCACACGATGTGATGACCGCTCGACTTGTCGAGGCCGAAGGCTTCGAGGCCGTGTATCTCGGCGGCTTCGCGGCCTCGGCCAGCGCGCTGGGTATCCCCGATCATTCCTTGATTACCATGACCGAGCTGCTTGACCATGCTCGCGCCGTTGCCGCGGCGGTGCATATTCCGATTCTCGCTGACATTGATGATGGGGGAGGCACACCGCTGAGCGTCCGTCGGACCATTCGGTTGGCGGAACAAGCCGGGCTCTCGGCCGTGCATGTCGAGGATTTGATCCCCGGTAAACATTTTGTTGGGCATAAGGATAAACTGTTCACCAAGGACCAAGCCGTCGATAAGGTGAAAGCCGCGGTCGATGCGCGCACCGATCCCGACTTCGTGATTATTGCTCGCTCGGACGCGATTGGTGTGACCTCACTTGAGGACGCCCTGGAGCGGGGGCAGGCGTATGCGGAGGCTGGCGCGGATTTAGTGTTTCTTCCCTATCTCCGTCCGAAGGACACGAAACGAGCGGTCGATGCCCTGTCAAAGCCGTTGTTCAACGTGGTCATCGACACGCCCCAAGAGGAATTGGCGCGCACCGGACTCAAGGTGGCGGTCTATCCGGTGCAGTCGTTGTTCGTTACCTACAAGGCCGTGCGCGACATGATGAAAGAACTGAAGACGACTGGAACGATCGCCAACTGGGCGCAGCGCACGCCTTCGTGGGAAGAGTTCAACGATTTTATCGGGGCCAATGAAGCCACGGACCTCGCGAAGCGGTATCGGATTGTGTAGCGGGAGCAAGATCGGCGACAAAAAACTCGGACGCTCTCACGTCAAGCGGCATGGGAAAATTGACGGCTGGTTACAGGGGCTTATCGAGTAGCTCATACCCCTCGCGTTCACTGAAGCCATGTCGGTGATAAAAGGCACGGGCCTTGGCGTTCTCGCGGCCCAGTTGTAATTGCAGGCGCACGACTGACATGGCGGCCAATTCCGTCTCCGCTTGCTGGAGGAGTCGTGCCCCAAGACCAGCCGACCTCTGGGTTGGCGACACAAAGAATTCATCAATCTCGGCCATCACGCCGCCATGCTCAAGGCTGAACGTCAACGTCACAAGCAGATATGCGGAAAGCTGACTGTCATTTTCGGCGACCCATATCCGCCCCTGGCTTGGTTGTGCGAGCAACCCCGCGAGCAGAGAAGCAATGCGCGTGGGGTCGAATCCGTCGATGTGCTCGAATTCCCAGTATTGGCGCACCAAAGGAACGATCTCGGCAATATCATCGACTTGCGCATGGCGAATACGCGATGAAGTTGACATGACACACCTGATGGCTCTTCAACAGAAAGAGGTCACTCAACGATCCGTACTTCATGGCCGTGCGAAATCAGCAGTGGCTGCGTCAGCGCGTGAAACGCATCGGGCTCGTAGCCGACGACATCCGCGAAGCTGGGGTTCGGTCCCTCCATGGAGATTTGCGCGATGCCATCGTAGACACGCTCGCGCGTGGAATCGACCAAATCGACGGTATACCGTCGCGCGGTGGCTGTGCGGCGCAGCGCGCCAAGGACATTGGGAATATGGACTTCACGCCAGCACTGATCGAAGGTCGCGCGTTCGACACCTTCCCGTCGTTTAACAAAATAGACCAGCTTGGTGGTCTCTCGCGTGGTCGGGCCGTCGAGATTGATGTGTTCGGTCACGGTGAGCCAAGCGCCCTTCGTTAAATCCGCGTACTCATTAAAGCGATCCGCCATGATTTCGGGCGGCGCATTGCGGCCAATGGTGCTCTCGAAATGGCGCTGATCGCGGAACCATAACTCAGCCATGCCATCGAGTCTTGGATCATGCGGGTCCTGCCGCGGGTCAAAAAAGGTAATCTGATAGCGCAGTGGGTGCACCATCTTGACGACATGAGGCGCATGCACCCCTTCCCAGACTTTGACCAGTTCCTCATGCGAGATGTTGGCGCGACGAACGACTGTGGCAATGACTTTCAGCATCGTGTCCTCCTTTGGTTGTGGGTGAGATCGTTTCTTCGAAGAGACAAAGAGACATTTAGGCATCAGGCGTCTGTCGCTGACAGAGGTCCGCCCGATGCCGTTTAATGATTTGGAACAATTTTGAATCTTCAATGTCCCAGAGGGTGTGGTCGGACATGTCTTCGGTTAAAAACCCGAGATTCGCGAGCAATTGTCCGAACCGCACCCCTGGAGATAACTCGCAGAGGGCGGCCAGGGTACGCAGGATGTCTTGTTGTGTGGGCTGGATCATGGCAGAAGGTCTCCTCGCGAAAGTCCGATGGCATGGCGGCGAGAATACCAGAGGTTTCCACCCGGAAAAACCCAGGAGTCTCGCTCTTCAACGGCCTCTCTGAACCAGGACGAAAGTGGCTGTACCTCAAAGCAACAGCCGCTCGTCACAGGAACCCGCCTTTCAAGAGGGCTATGGACAGATCAACGTCACCTGTCTCAGCTCCTTACTTTCTCAAGACTCAATGGCAGGGAACCGACGACCCTCTCCTCAGCCATTCCTTCGCGCCTCCTTCGATTTCCTCGGCGAATCCTTCGGTATGCGCGAGGTTTTTTCATTTATGTGGACGTACAATCGCGATTCAGAAATCGAAAGGTACCGTGCGTCACGTTTGCGTAAAGGAGGAGGACATGAGAAACAACATAGCAATAGCAACGGTCTACACTGCGATCACCTTCTTTTGTATTGTTTCAACCGCTCACGGTGGTGAGAGCCTGACTGGTATGGCGGAAGTGAATGGGACGACGTTGTATTACGAAGTGCAGGGGAACGGTGAGCCGCTGGTCTTCATCCACGGTGGGATCATCGCCAGTTCTGAGTGGGACGCTCAGTTTACGGCTTTTGCCGAGCACCATCAAGTTATTCGGTATGATGTACGCGGGCATGGAAAGTCAGCGACCCGCAGAGTGCCCTACTCCGATAGTGAGGACTTGTATCAGTTACTGCGCTTCCTCAAGGTCACGAAAGCCTCCATCGTTGGGGGGTCGGGCGACGGAAGCATCGCGGTGGATTTTGCCCTGGAGCATCCAGACATGGTTCATGCTCTGGTTTTGGTCGGTGCAGTTGTGAGCGGGTGGCCATACTCTCCAGAATTCACCCAACGAGCCATGCCGATCTTTTTGTCCGCCGCCGACGAAGGTCCCGAAAAAGGGGCCGACCTCTGGCTGGCTGATCCCCATCTGATCCCAGCGCTGGCGAACCCCGCTGTTCGCCAGCGGTTTCGTCAACTGTTCATCGAAAACTATCACGGCTATTTGGCTCCGTATTACCTCGCGCGCACGCCGAAGCCGCCGGCACTCCAACGACTCTCGCAATTGCAGGTGCCAACACTGATACTCCTGGGGGAACTGGATTTTGCGGAAGTGATTACTATCGCGGAGATGCTCAGCACGAAAATCGCCACCGCGAAGAAAACAGTTATTCCGCATGTTGGCCACTTGCCGCAGATGGAAAAACCGGAAGAGTTCAATCGGATCGTGCTCGATTTCTTGAAAAATCGGTGAGCACCTTGCGAAGGGTTGGAAAGACACCGAAATAAAGGATGCACAACAATGGAAAACGTACTCATGTCGTGGAGCGGCGGAAAAGATAGCACTCTCGCCCTCCATGCGATTCTCAAAAACAAGGACTATCGCATCGCTGCCTTGCTCACCACGGTGACCGAAGACTACGACCGCATCAGCATGCACGGGGTGCGACGGGTTCTGCTGGAGCGCCAAGTGGCCGCGTTAGGCTTCCCGCTCGAACAAGTGCTCATCCCCAAGAATGCCTCCAATGTGGCATACGAAGCGAACATGGGACAGGCGCTGGCCAAATATAAGGAGCAGGGCATCACCTCGGTGGTGTTCGGCGACATCTTCTTGGAGGACCTCAAGCACTACCGGGAAGAAAAACTCGCGACGCTGGGGATGAAAGGGATTTTTCCGCTCTGGAAACGGGATACGCGCGAACTCGCCCAGTCCCTCATCACCCTGGGGTTTCACGCGATCACCACGTGTGTGGACACTCAGACGCTCGGCCAACAGTTTGTGGGGCGAGTCATCAATGAGCAGTTTCTGTCCGACCTGCCACCCACGGTCGATGCGTGTGGCGAGAATGGCGAGTACCACTCGTTCGTGTACGACGGACCAATTTTCAAGGAGAAAATCGCGTGCACCCCCGGAGAAATCGTATTGCGAGACAATCGGTTTTGTTATTGCGATTTGCTGCCCGACTGAAGAGCGACCGTCATGTCAGTGATCTGGGATTGCTCGGCATTTTCAATGTCCCAGAGGGTTTGGGCGAACCTGTCTTTGTGTGTTAAGCCGCGTGTCGAGCATGACGAAGGAAGGACTTCGTTAAAGCCTGTGCTGTTTGGCGTGGCACTTCAAGCACGACGAAGTACTCCGCCGGATAGAGATAATCTTCGCCACTCTCATCAACAATACGTAAATCACCGTCCTCGGCTGCCTCCTCATCCGGCAATACTCGATACGTCTTGTGCAACTCCAATGAGGCGGGGTACTCGGAGTTCTCCACACAGATGGCAAACCGAGCAAGATCGGGTTTGTGAGTCTTCATGGCACTAATCCAGGTAGCGTTTGCGTTTGATTTCTTTCTTGCCAACCCCGTGAGCTTCATACCAATGCAGTTCCGCTTTGCGAACTCGACCAGTCCTGAGCCGAATCATAGCGACTCCTTTGAGCTTACGCCAACGACCGGGGCCATACTGTTGACGCAAGCGGTCGCGGTCGCGAAGAGAACTCCTGACGGCAATGGGTTCGATCTCCGTAATCTCGCCGATAATTTCAAAAGCATTCATGCAAGATTCAAGGACAGAGAAAAACCGCTAGTAAATCAGGACCTCGCCTGCCGATGTTTCCCTTCACGCGCACGTCACGGTATACACGTTGCGCAACCCCGCCGGAAGCGGAAATTCGTTCCACGATGCGCCGCCGTCGCGTGTGCCGAACACCTGGCCGATGCTGTTCACGCCGTAGACACACCGCGGGTCCTGACGACTGACCGAGACCGACATCATGGTGCGGCGCGGAGTAACATCGTGGTCGAACCGTCGCCACGTCTCTCCAAGGTCCTGACTACGGTAGATCGATCCGGTCTGACTCATCGCCGCGGGACTCAGCGCGGCATAGAGCGTGTTGGGCTCCGCCGGGTCGGTCTGAATATCGCGTCCGTAAGAGAAGGGCGAAAATTTCCAGATTTCTAACTCCCGCCAACTCTCCCCCTGATCGACGCTCCGAAAGAGTCCCATGCGGTTCGCCAGGAACAGATGTCCTGGCTGCGTGGCGCTGACCACGACCGCGTGGGCGTCCATCATCCCTTCATTAGTGGTGTCGCTGCCCAGTTGGCTACGGAGATGTGGTTGCTCCGCGAATGTCAGGAGGGCTGGCGTGCAGTCACTCCAGGTCTCGCCGCCATCAAGGCTACGAATCACTCCGCCCACTTCGAGCGCGGCATAGATATGATCGCCATTATGAGGATCAATCGCCAAGCGAATCACGCGCATCGGAAATCCCATGCGCACGGCCCCAGCCGTCGCCACGATCGGCAGTGGCCGCCAACTTTGTCCTCCATTGTCACTGCGATAGACAGCCGGAGGCGCGGTTCCCAAATACAGGATGTGGGGATTCTGAGGATGAAACACGATGGTCCACACCACGCCGCCTTGTTCAGGAAACGGGAGCCGCTCCCACTGTTCCCCACCATCGGTACTCTGGTACGGACCGTATTGGGTGCCGATATACACAACCCGTGGATCGTGTGGATGGACGGCAATCGTGCGAACTTCGACGTTGTCGGGAAGTCCCGCCGTGAGATGTTGCCAGTGGTTTGCGCCGACTTCTTGGCGAAACAGTCCTCCCAACGTTCCTCTTCCTTCGATAGTGGTCCATTGTGGTACGCCGACATACACGTAGTGAGGCATCGGTTTTTCCTCCTGTAGCGCGGCGTCATGCGCGTGCGGTCGTGTGTCGCGTCAATGACGTGGGGCGCGTGAATGCTCATCGCCTGGCTCGCAACCGTACTGGGCTATACCACGTGGTGGTCTGTGCGGCAAAGAGGTCTGGCGAGTGCGGAAAATTCTTATGAGACCCCAGATTGTTTTTTCGCCTCCGTTTCCGTTATGAAGCATAACAGCGGTGCGTAATCGTGGGGGCAGGTGTTGCCGACAGAGCGCCGCGGAGGAAACTTTGCGAGTTATTGTATTTTCTCTTTTTTTCTTCTGGATGTTTTCGCAAGCCAATGGGTGGGGACAACCCTTATCCACTTCTCCAACGTCACACACCTGGCGGGTTGTGAGTGATCTCACCGCCGCCGAACGCGCGCTCTTCGATCCACGCACGGACACGCCGCGTGATCCGCAATATCCGAACCTGCCGGCGGAGCGCTATCCGTTCACGCCTCCCTATACGGCTGAGGAGATGGGCTATCGCGCGATGGAGTTTAGCCACTCGCCGCGGTGGTCCTGCAATTTGATTGATGTCACCGGGGCGCTCACCGCCGAGGGGTTCTTACGCACCAGTAAGATGTATAGCCCCATCTTCTATGTGCCGAACGCGAGCGGTCATTACGGATTGACCGGCGAACTGTACGGCACGGCTCCGGGTGGCCCCACGCGCAAGATCACCGGGCAAAACATTTTTCCTCCTGAAGACTTGGGCAATCAGATGGTGCTGATTCAGTACCGAGCCGGAGGCGAGACCGCGACGCGCTGGGATATGTATGCCTATTCGCCCGCGCTGCGTCGCGTGCGGCGGCAGCCGCAACCTCGTCGCGGCGATAAACTCGCGCAGGGGGCGGAAAGCTTCGATGATATTTTTGGACGCGACCCGTGGGAGTTTTCATGGAGGTTGGTGGGAGTCGATACCCTTGCGCACTCGGTGCGGTTTCCCAAGACCCGTCCAACCGTGACCCTCGCTGACGCCAACGGCACGCTGTCCGACATCCCGACCTCGCGGATTAAGATGATGGGAGATGACTATCCCTTTTACACCGCCGATGGTGGGGTGGAATGCTGGGTGGTCGAAGCCCAGGTCAAGGAGGACTGGCTTCCCGATTACTATGCGCCGCGCATTCTCTACTGGCTCGACAAGCAGTATTTTTACCCGCTGCGGATCGAGCAATACAGTAAGGATGGCAATCTGATCTTTGTCGAAACCCGTATCGCCAAGCACCAGAACAAGGCGATGGCCGATAAAGGGTACGGCATTTTGTTCAATCACTATTGGGATGTGACGCTGGACTATATGCGCTACAGCGTGCACGACGCCCATGAGCCTCGCGACTGGTCAGTGCAGGATCGCGATGTGTTCTTCAGTCCGGGCGTGCTCCCGCGCGTCTGGTTCTTTGCCCCGCTGAAGAGCCAATCCGAAGTCCTGACGGCGGAACAGTATTTCCTGCGCCCAAGCCTGGATCGTGAGAAGTTTCCCGCGACTCGGAAAATCACCCTTTCTCCAGAGATCGAAAGCAAGCTCCAGGCGCAAGAAGCCGCCGGGCATTTGGTCTTTGAGGACTAAGGTGATTTCTCGAAATGAATATCCCGTTTCTGGGTAGCCTGGATGAAGCGGAGCGGAATCCAGGTTCCGCGCTGGAAATCGCCCTACAGGAAATCGAGCGCGCACAGATGCTGATAGAACGCCTCGCGGTTCTGGGCGTGCTCCGTGCCGTAGCGTGCCATCAGATCGGTGTAGAGTCGTATGAGTCCCGCACTCGCTTTTCCGACGTGCGGATCAACCCCACTGACTTCACTCCCCGTGGGAAAGGCAAAGGGGCGCTGGTTGGCGAGCGCCGTATCCCACTTCTGGAAAAACACGTGCTGTTGTTGGATCGCCTCACTCAGCATCGTCACGAACCCAGCGGCGGACGCCGGTTCTTGCAACGCGCGGAGTTCGGTCAAGATACGGGCGACATTCGTTTCATACGTGGCGAACCGTTGACGATCCCCCGCCCGGAAGGCGGCCAGGGTTTCCACACGTTCAATCAACGCGTGATCCGAGAGGGCGAAGAAGTGGGACAGGAACTCGCGCTCTGGGGGACTGAGCGCGCTCACTTGGGAATTATAGGGCGTGCGTTTATGAGGAATCGATTGATAGGCTTCGTCAATCGTCATGCTCCAACTCAAGGATGCCGTTGATGAGACGATCAAGAGAGTCGCGACGAGCAGTGCTTTCATTATGGATGGTCTCCTGTGGTGCGTTACCTGTTCATGTCTGGGAGTGCCTCGATCCGCCGCTGCGTACTGGTACAGGCTGGGCAGTCGCGGAGAATCGCTTCGTAGAGTGGGCGTGCTTCCCCCGGTTTGCCCGCGAACACCAGGGTATCCGCCTGACGCTCACGCCAGAACCGTTGCGCGGCGGGGAGATCGGCGTAGCGTGCGATGAGCTTCACGGCAAAAGCTCGCGCGTCATCAAAGCGCGAGGATAACAACAACGAAAAATAGTAGCTCTGGCCAATGTAGAGATCATCGAGTTCTTCGCGCCAGCGTTCGCCAAACATCGCTTTCAGGGTAGCGAACCCGGAATGGCTCCCCAGCAGCAAATTGCCGATGAGCTGGGTCGCCTGTTCCTCGCCTAAGCGGGCGGCGAGGCCAGTGAGGGCTTCGCGCATCTCCTCGAAATTGCCATGCGAGGCGGCGAGCATTCCCAACAGCACCGAGAGTCGCGCGTCCTCCGTCCAGACGGACGCGAGCGAGAGGACGGTGCGTTCGACTTCCGTCAATCGGCCATTGGCGTTCGCGGCCAGTGTGTACGCGGCCTGGACAATCGGTGCCGCGGGAAGCGCGGCGAGTCCCCGTGTCAGGTCCACCAAGGCGTCCGCGTTTTGTCCAGCCCGGAGCGCGCGACACCCGCGACGCCACAGGACAATCCCCACAGCCTGTGCATTCGCGAAAGCGGGAGGACTGGCAAATTGATCGGTGGGCAGGTCCATCGCTTGTCGCACCTCATCCCGCAGCATCGGGCTTTCCTTGAGGTGGTCACGCGATACCCCGAAATCTCGCAGCGAAGTCACCGGGAGACATTCGGGCACCGAGACTTCAAGCTGCTTGAGTTCAAGATACTCGTCAAAATAGGTGCGCCGTGGCGACGAGGGCGCACCGCTCAGGATCGACGCGCGTGGCAATCTACTGCTTGTTGCCTGATGCGTGGTCGTGGCAATGCGTGGCTCCGGCGTCGGTGGGCCGAGCCGGAGCGGGGAACTCAAGACCCGCAATTCAACGTCATCGACAAAATAATGGACACTGTCGCGATCTTCGAGATCGCCGATGAACGAAATTTTGGAGAGCTTGGAGCCGGGAGTCTTGATGGCGTTCGGTTGCTGCTCCAGCAGGACGAGCGCCTCCACCGCCCGCGGCGTCATAATGCGGAGATCATACGTGCCCGTCTCCACATGCAGCACCACATCCACGACATACCAGGTGTCAGCCTGCATGGTGAACAACCGTCGAAACATACTGTCCGAGTTGTGGAACAAGTCGCCATCTCGCGTCCTGAGCCAGAAGGCGATGCCATTGGGCTGCATATAGAAATGCGCCGGACCGGCGACGGCGATGTTGAGCCCTTGGTCGGGATTGCGCACGAAAAAGGCGAAATGAAACAGCACGTCCCCAGTGGTGATCGGTGTGACGATTCCCTGGAGTTCGACAAAGGCTTTATCGTGAGGGGCTTCTTGGAGTTCGAGCGAGCGATAGCCGCTGAATTTGACGCTGCTGGTCGGCTCCACGAACCCTTGCGAGTGCTCGTAAATGTAGAACCCCTCTTGGGCGGACGGCAGGGTGCCATCGAAGCCATATTGTACCAAGACCGTATCGGCCCGCGCGACAACACTTCCGAGTAGAATGAGAAGCCCACACCAGAATGTCGGCAAAAGGACGCTCTTCTTCATCATTGTCTAGGGATCGGCTTTCCGCTTCTCGTCCTTTAATGTCCCGTTTCCGCCTTCTCCGATTCGTGCTGGTTGAGCACCCCACGGTTACGCCTCCGGTCACGATGTCGCTGTTCATGCTTTCCTTCACAGTGTCACTCATCGTGTGGCACTACTCGTCATTCTTCAACAGTTGATCGCGTAGCGAACGATCCAGCGGTTTCGCGCCCAGCCAAATCGCGAAATAGGCGGCGGCGAAATCCGCCCCTTCAATCACACCCTTCGGGGTGCCGTTGAGCGCCAGTTCCGTTCCCCGGCCAGGCAGATAGGTCAGACTGTAGCGGTCGCCAGGTTTGACGTTTTCATAGAGCGCGTGCAAGCGGTCGAGCCGAGAACGTAAGGAGCGCAAAACTTCCGTTGACACATTGTCGGCGAGAATGGTGTCCGCCGCCTTGCCAAAGTCTGGTCCAGCGATGCCCCAGAAGTAATGCAGTTCAAGTCGTTTCGGCACATCGCTGAGCACGGCCTCCGGCTGCGCGCCTTCGCCGAGATACAGCGCGGCCACGTATGCTTTAATCACAATTCGATAGCGCAGGAGTCCAACGTTGTTGAGCCGCAAGGTCGTATGCTCGATCTGATGACGCTCGGCGAACGTCACTTCTTCAATGGTCGCGGCCCATGCCAGCGGTGCCGTGAGCATCCACAAGAGCGAGACCAGCCAGATATGCCGTTTCACGTATCAGCTCCTTATGTCCGGTCGGTGCGCGAGCCACACCAAGAATGGCATCGCTCCTCCCCATGCCACGGCAACCGTGAGCATGCTCAGTGTGACATTCGGGTGGAGGAGTAAGGCCCCGAATTGCCCACCCGCGTAATAGCTCAGCGGACCACCGATCACGCCGAGAATCACCGCGAGCGGATACCGTCCCGTGAGCCAGTGCAGCGAGGTATGCAGTGTGGTGGCGAAGTTGAGCCACAGGGCGACCATCCACGGTGGGCTCACCCAGGTGCTCATTCCCGTACCATGAAACGCAAAGGCCCCAAGCGCGGCTTGCACGGTGTCGAGACTAAAGCCGAGCAGCCCAGCGACGGCGAGGAGACGCGCCTCACGTGCCGCGTTAGGGATGAAGAACAGATGCACGCCCAGCACCAGCAGCATCACCAGAGGACCAAGGAGCGGACGCTGAGTCGCCGCGCCCCACACACAGGCGAACCAGCCCAAGTACGACAGCACGATATTGAGCACGGTAAGATTCATAAGGACCCAAGCGCCGGTAAAATCGGCGCGCGGCGACACAGCGGCTTGGTGAGCAGCAGTTGCGCATCGCCGATCACTCGCTCACGAAAGCCGCCTTCGCAGTAACAGAAATAGAACTCCCACATGCGAATCAACTCTTCCGAGTAGCCCAACCTTCGCACCTCGGTGAGCCGCGCGAAGAAGCGCTCCCGCCAGTGCCGCAACGTCTCGGCATAATGTGGAGTGATGTCCTCTAGATGAAAGAGACGCAGGTCCGTGACGCGGGTCAGCGACTGGCTGATCGCCGTGATCGACGGAATGCAGCTTCCCGGAAAAATGTAGCGCTGAATGAAATCCACCGACCGTTTCGCGGCCTCGTACTGCTGATCGGCGATGGTGATCGCTTGCAGCAGCATCATCCCGTCGGGCTTCAGCAGCTCACTGCACCGCTTAAAGTAGGTGTCGTAAAAGGCGTACCCCACCGCTTCGATCATCTCGATGGACACCAGTTTGTCGTACTGCCCGGTCAGCTCGCGGTAATCCTTCAATAACACCGTCACCCGGTCGCCGAGTCCCGCGTTGGCGATGCGTTGCCGGGCGTAGTGATACTGCTGAGGTGAGATGGTCGTCGTGGTGACACGACAGCCGTAGCGGCGCGCGGCATGGAGCGCGAACCCGCCCCAGCCAGTGCCAATTTCCAACAGGTGGTCACTCGATGACAGTTGGAGCTTCTGGCAAATCCGGTCGATCTTGGCGAGCGACGCCTCCTGAAGGGTGCTGTCGATATGCTCGAAGATCCCGCACGAGTAGGTCATGGTCTCGTCCAAAAAGAGCGCGAAGAACTCGTTGCCGAGATCGTAATGGGCGACGATGTTGCGACTGCTGCCCCGTTTCGTGTTACGCCGGAATGCGTGGAACAGCTTGCGGAGCGGCACGCTCACCCATGCGAGGCCGGTATCCATGCCATCCAACACCGCGCGATTGCGCACGAGTAGGCGGACCAGCGTGGTCAGGTCGTCACACGACCACCGCCCCTTGATATAGGCTTCTCCAGCCCCGACACTGCCTCCCATAACCAGGTCGGTATAGAAGCGCACATCGTGCACTCGAAGCGTCGCGGATAACGGGAAGTGAGGACTCGACGCACCAAAGGTCAGAGACTCGTCACCATCAAGAATCGTGAGGCTGCCATCGCGAAGCCCGTGCAAACGACCGAGCACGAGCTGGTGCATGGTGCGCGTCAAGAATGTGGGCTGCCCCGCTGGTCGGACGGAAGCCGGTGCGGGAAGGATGGAATCTTTCATATTCGTTCTCAAGGTGTTTTTCCTGTACAGACGCCCTGCTGGGGCGTTTCTACCCGCTGGGGCACCTCTACCCGTCGGCTGAAGGTTTGGCCGGATGCGCGTGAAATGGCGCTCTCTTCAACTTGAGCCGTAGCGCTTGCAGATAGATCGCGACGATCACCTTGCCGGTGATGAAAGGATAGCGCGTCAACGCGCGCGCCAAGGCTGGGCCCGACATCTCTTGCCGCTCCAGCCGCATCGTCGCGTCAAACAATTTGCCAGTCGCGGTATGGTTTTCCATGTGGATCGTCAATTGCCGCCCCGGTTCACACAGCCGCCAATCGTAGGTTATGTCCATCTCCATGAAGGGAGAGACGTGAAAACTCTTGTCGAACCGGTAGCGCTTCTTGGTGTCAGTGCCTTCGTTGAGCGCGTCACCCAACACGTAGCAGTACTGTTCATTCCACGGCGTGTTCGTGATCTCGGCGACGAGCGTCTCAACCCGCGTGTCAGCCTCGTCATAACAAAAATAGAAGCTCACTGGATTGAAGCAGTAGCCGAAGTAGCGCAGATGGGTGAGCAGCCGAATGGCACCGCGTGGGCGCTGTCCGGTGCGCTGCTCCACCAGATCACGGACTGCGTGGTCGAGTGGCACCCGTGGGTCGCCGAGATGATCCGCGCGTCGGAACCACGCTAACGCGAAACGCTCGGCGGACCATAACCAGCGACCGGCGAACAGCGCCGGCAGTTCAGCGAGGTCGAGATACATCATAAACAGCGAGTAGGAGAACCGGTGCGCGACCGGACTGAAACGCCGGTGCCTGACCTGACCAGTGTAGAGACAACTGTGCATGGTTAGAGTCCCTTGCCGAACCGCTGGCCCACCGCCAACGCGCTGTTCACGCCGTCTTCATGGAAGCCGTTGCCCCAGTACGCGCCGCAATAGTAGGTGCGATTGACGCCGTTGATACTGGCGTATCGTCGCTGCGCGGCGATGCCCGGCACGGTGTACACCGGGTGATGATAGGTCATGGTGCGCAGGATCGCGCGGGGATCAATCGCCGGAGTCCGGTTGAGGGTGATACAAAACGTCCGCCGCGCCTGGAGGTTCTGGAGCAGGTTCATATTGTAGGTCATGGCGACATGGCCCTGGAATTCCGGCAGTCGGTGATAGTTCCAGCTCGCCCAGGCCAGCGGCGCGCGCGGCAGCAGTGTGGTGTCAGTATGCAACACCACCTCGTTTTGCTGATAAGGCAACGCCCCCAAGATACTCCGCTCCTGTTCACTGGCATCGGTCAGCAGCGCTAGGGCTTGGTCACTATGGGTCGCGAACACCACCTGGTCGAAGCGCTCGGGTTCACTGCCGGGCGACCGGACCGTCACCGCGTCCCGCGTCCGCGTCACGGCTTGGACAGGACAGCGCAGGCGGATGCGCTGGCGATAAGGCTGAATCAGCGCCCGGACATATTGTTGCGATCCCCCGGCGATCACCAGCCACTGGGGACGGTGGTTGACCGTCAACATGCCATGCTGATCGAAAAACCGGATGAAGAAGCGGGCGGGCATATCCCACATCTGTTGCGGGTCGGCGGACCAAATCGATGCGCCCATGGGGATGATGTAGTGCTCGATGAAGGCCGTGGAGTAATGGTGCGCCCGCAGATAGTCACCAAGGGTGGTGGTGTCGTCCTCCTGGAGCAGGAGGCGCGGCGCGACGCGGTTGAAGCGCAGAATGTCCACCAGCATGCGATGAAAAGAGGGGCGGAACAGATTGCGGCGCTGCGCGAACAATGTCCGCAACGACGTGCCGCTGTATTCCAGGCCACTGTGTTCACAGCGCACGCTAAAGCTCATGGTGCTGGGCTGGGTGGCGACGTTGAGCCGCCGCAGCAGCGTGGTGAAATGTGGATAGGTGCGCTCATTGAAGACGATGAAGCCGGTATCGACAGCGTAGGTCCCCTCCTCGGTGGGGACCGCCACCGTGTTGGTGTGCCCACCCACGTAGTCATTGGCCTCGAAGATGGTCAGGTCGTGCTCCTCATTGAGGAGATACGTAGCCACCATCCCAGCAATGCCCGTCCCAATGATGGCGATTTTCATGGTTACGCCGCCTTGGCGACATCCCCCCGCCGGGTCTCGCGCGCCTGCGGGGGCACCGGCTTGAGGTCCCAAATGAGCCCCGTCCAGGACAACACCTTGAGGAGGTAATAGGTCGGATCAATCTCCCACCAGTAGAACCCTTGGCGGACCGCACCCGGATAGTGATGATGGTTGTTATGCCAGCCTTCCCCCAGCGTCAGCAGCGCGAGAAGGACACTGTTGCCGCTGTGGTCCCCGGTCTCGTATCGTTGGCGTCCGATTTGATGCGCTAGGGAATTGATGGTGTAGGTCGCGTGGTACAGCACCACCGTGGAGATGAAGAAGCCCCAGACCAGCAGTTGCATTCCATTGGTGCCGAGGTGCGGGGCCACGGTCTCCAGCACCACGCCCAGAGCGTAGACCGCGACCGCCACCACTACCGCCACGACAATATCGAAGCGGTCCAGCCAGCGGAGTTCCGGAAACCGAGCGAAGTCCGGCACCGCTCGCAGGTTGGTGCGGAAGTTCACCCGCGCCGTGAACCAGCCGACATGACTCCAGAGAAACCCCTGCAGGCGTGGAGAATGCTTGTCGCCGGGTTGATCGGAGTGGCGATGATGATTGCGATGGTGCGCCGCCCACCACAGGGGACCGCGTTGAATGGCCGTGGTACCGAGCAGCGCGAAAAGGAACTGGCCTCCCCGTGAGGTCTTGAACGCCCGGTGCGAGAAATAGCGATGATAGAAGGCGGTGATCGCGAACATGCGGATGAGGTACAGTCCAACGGCGACACTCACCGCCGTCCAACTCCAGCCGACCCAGACCACCCCCAGACACATCAGGTGCATGAGGAGAAACGGCACCACGCGCAACCAGTCCACCCGTGGCGGGTCCGCCTCATCAATGGCGTCGAGACCGGCCCAGGAATCAAACCAGCGGATCAATGTCGTCCATCTCTCCGAGGCGGGTGGCGGGGGATGCTGAACTGGTGAGTGTTTCCTCATCATACTGAGAGCCTTGCGCTTTCCATCTTGACGAGATGTAGCCGATTTTTCATTATTGTCAATCTATTGTCTAGATAAATTTCCCATGATAGAGCATTTTGGGTGAAAAAATATCATCAAAATCTAGACAAAACGCATTCACGAGCATAGCGATGCGAGACGAACAGTTGCACCCGATCCAGGTCGTGGCCCATCGCACGGGGTTGTCGCAGCATGTCATTCGGATGTGGGAGAAACGCTACGAGGCGGTCACTCCGAAGCGGACCGCGACCAATCGGCGTCTCTACTCGGAGGCGGATATTGAACGGCTGCGCTTGCTACATCGTGCGATTCGGAGCGGGCGGCGGATCGGCCACGCGACACAACTGTCCACCCGAAAACTGGCGGCGGTCGTGGCCGCCGATGAGCAAGGAGCCGCGACCGCCCCCGTGGCGCGTGGCGCCCGACTCACTGCCGCCACGTGCCACGCGCATGTCGAAACCTGTCTGTGCGCGGTCGAAGAGCTAGCGCCTGTCGCCCTGGAGGAAGCGCTGCATCGCGCGACGGTGGCCTTGAGTCAGCCCGTCATGCTGGAACAGGTGGTAGTGCCATTGATTTATGAGATTGGGGCACGGTGGCATGACGGCAGCCTGCGTATCGCGAATGAACACATGGCGTCGGCCGTCATCCGTGAATTTTTCACCACCCTGCGAGGACGGACCGATCCGTCCTCGCGGGCGGGACACGCTCCCCATCTCATCGTGGCGACACCAACCGGGCAGCTCCACGGACTGGGGGCCGATCTCGTGACCGCGGTGGCGGTGGCCGAGGGCTGGCGGGTGACCGCGCTCGGTGTGAATCTGCCGGTCGCGGAGATCGCCGGAGCCGTGCATCAGCAACCCGCGCGAGCCGTGGCGCTGAGCCTCGTCTATCCGGCGGATGACCTTGCGCTGAACAACGAACTCCGCACCTTACGCCGTCAGTTGCCCGCGCCTGTCGCGCTCCTCGTCGGTGGGCGCGCGGCGCCGGGCTACCGTGAGGTGCTCACGGAGATTGACGCCATGCTTGTCCCGGATTTGTCCAGCCTACGGATCGCGCTGGGTGTCCTGTCGTCACCCGATCATACGCCAAGCGGTCGTGGCGAATGAGTCGTGACGAGCACGTTCACTAAGAGTTATGAGGTCGCTTCCAGGTCCCCTCTCCCGGCTGGGAGAGGGACAGGGTGAGGGGGATCTCCGTGTCGATTACCTATTTTCGTCAAAAAGGAAAAATATAATGAGCCTGCTCATCGACTGGGTGGAACAAGGCCGCGTACCGAACCCGCTGGTCCGCTGGGGCATTCGCCAGCTCCTGGCGCGGCGGCTCCGTGAGGAACGTCGCGTGCACGAGTCGCCCCCAGGAGAGCGACTTCAGGAGTTCATCGATCAACTCCGCGCCAGCCCCATCGCGCTCCATACGGACAAAGCCAACGAACAGCACTACGAAGTCCCGCCCGCGTTTTTTCAGCAGGTCCTGGGCGCGCGATTGAAATACAGCGGGTGCTATTGGGCCGAAGGCGTCACCACGCTCAGTGCCGCTGAAGACGCGATGCTTCGCCTGAGTTGCGAACGCGCGCGCCTTCAGGATGGCATGGCGATTCTCGACCTCGGCTGCGGCTGGGGCTCGCTCTCGTTCTGGATCGCCGAGCACTATCCGCAGTGCCGTATCCTGGCGGTCTCCAACTCGCGTGGGCAACGGGAATTCATCCAGAGCGAGTGCGCGCGCCGGGGGGTATCCACCATTGAAGTCGTGACCGCCGACATCAACGAGTTTCACACGGACCGGCGTTTTCATCGGGTACTGTCGGTCGAGATGTTCGAGCACCTGCGCAACTATGAGCATCTGCTCGCGCGGATCGCCACCTGGCTGGTAGCGGAAGGCAAACTCTTCGTGCATATCTTTTGCCACCGGGAGTTTGCCTATCCTTTCGAGACGCACGGTGATGACAATTGGATGGGACGCTATTTCTTCACCGGCGGGATCATGCCTTCCGACGACCTGCTGCTCTCTTTTCAACGAGACCTGATCTTGGAGGAACGCTGGCGGGTGAACGGTCACCACTACGCCCGCACCGCCGAAGCTTGGCTGATGAATCTCGATGCCCAGCGACCGCATGTGCTGCCCATTCTGCGAGAAACCTACGGCGCCGTGGAAGCCGAACGGTGGTTTCACCGCTGGCGGCTGTTCTTTCTCGCTTGCGCCGAACTCTTCGCCTATCACCACGGCCAGGAGTGGTGGGTGTCGCATTATCTTTTCGGGCGACACTCTTAATATA
>JABFSC010000071.1 GCA_013140885.1 Deltaproteobacteria bacterium
TTTTGGCGCCGGTGCTTGAGCGACCGCACGCGGAGCGGGTATTGGAAAAGATGGCCAAGGATTATCTGCGATAGCGAGATGACGGTTGTTGGTGCATGCACGTAATACCTCCAACCGTCTCTTCGCCTCTTGCAATTCTTGGTGTCGAACCCTTCGGTGAACCGGTCATGCACATCGGACAACACTGCGTGAGCTTCAGCTTTCTTGCCTTGCAAGGATTTCATCAAAGGTCATGGTCGGTCTCCACTACCCTCAATACCCCGTGGTCACCTCGACCAGGATGTCGTCTGGATCACGCACATACACCGACCCCGACTCTGCTGAACCGTGCAGGGAATGCGGAACCTGTTTTTCTTGGAGGGTCGCGAGGATCGCGCGCAACTGTTCCGGCTGCGCCTTGAGAGCGACATGGTGCATGCTGCCCACACCGCGCACGGTGCGCGCTGGCCCTTTTTCGGGAAAATCGAAAAACGCGAGTTGGTTGCCACCGCCCATATCAAGGAAGATATGCGTCGAGGTCGGCTCGTCGCGGTTTTCCATGACCTTGGTCAGTCGCATGCCCAGAATCTCTGTATAGAAACGAACAGTGGCTTCCAGGTCGGAACAAATCAGGGCGAGATGATCGACCCCCCTCGTGGGAACTGGTCGAGTGGCCGGTTCCTCCGCTGACACGTAGCGTTGCTTCAGCTCTTCCCGCCGTTGTTGATACACGCTGAGTTGGGCCATAGTTCCTCCTTTTTTCTGGATGCGGTTTCGATGCACCCTTACAGAATGGTGCTGATCTTCCAAGTCCCTGGGCAGCAAGGGGTTTGGAGGAAAAAAGGAAGGAGCTTGAGGGGCGATGGTGGGATGGATCAATGGACCGGTCCACGGACCGGTCGCGAATGGTGGAGGGGAGAGGATGCTCGTCAGCGGGACTCAACTGCTTGGGACTTCGTCGGTGGGCTACTCTGAGGGAATGTTGTCTCTCCCACGGCAACTTCTTCGTGCTCACGTGGTTCGCTGCTGTCGATCTTGACGACAACCGGGTCACCTTCCTTCCAATCGGCAATCGCTTCAGGTGTCGCCTCCAAGGTGACGATCCCTGTCGCGGTCTCAACGGTGATTATGCCTGTCGTTTGGTCAATGCCGCGGATGTGACCAGTCATGGTATCCTGACGCTCTTGGAGCGCACTCAGTTGATACGCGGTTGACACCTGTGGCGCAAAGATGACACTGCCGATAAAGCTGACAACGACGAGGGAGCGATAAAAACTGTGGGGAATCACGATTTTTTCCTTTCACGGAGTATGTTTACTCTTGTTGCTCGCTGATTCAAGCACATCATGTGCCACAGACAGTGATATTGCACAAAAAAAAGAAGCAGGAGACAAAGAGACAAAGTCGGGTGACTGGCTCGCCTCTATGATGCCGATTTCCGCCAGTCCATTTCCGTCAGGCGCGCATTGGGAGGAGCGTCTTCCTATTTTCTCAAGTCCGCTAGACAAATGCCTTCGCTCCATGGCTTATAGCGAATAGCGTATGGCAAATGGCTCGCTGCGCTCTATGGCTGATGGCGAAGATTTTTCTGCTATAGGCCATGGAGTGAGCGTAGCGAACGAGCCATAAGCTATAAGCGATCTGCTCAGTGAACCCAGATCCTCAGAAACAAGGAGGAGGTTATGACCACGATTATTGATGCTGACGGACATATCGTCGAGCCGCGAGCGCTCTGGCAAGAGTATATCGAGCCCGCCTTTCGCGACCGCGTGCCACAGGTCACCAAGGACAGTGAGGGAACCGATCGGGTGAAGGTCGAAGGGCAACTGTTGGCGCGCAGCCCGCTGATGATTGCCGCCATGTGTATTCCCGGCGGATTGAGCGATCCCCAACGTGCTCGCAAATTGTCCTGGGATGATTTACGCCCTGGGAGTTTTGAGCCGCATGAGCGCATCAAGGATATGGACGCCGAAGGGGTCGATGTGTCGATTCTCTATCCCTCGATTGGGTTGACCTACGGCAGCATGCGCGACCCGCAACTCGCGGCGGCGAGCTGCCGAGCGTACAACAATTGGATGGCGGATTTCTGTCGCCCGTACCCCAAGCGACTCTACAATGTGGCTCCCGTGCCGCTGGTCGATGTCGATGCCGCTATTGTTGAAATGCGGCGCGTCGTCAAGGAGCAGGGGGTGAAGTCGGTCGCCATTCGCCCCAATCCCTATAATGACCGTCGGCTGAGCGATTCGGCGTATGACCCATTCTGGGCCGAGGCGCAGGAGTTGGATTGCACGATCGCCATTCACAGCGCGGTGAGTGGCGAGATGCCGACGGCGGGGTTCGAGCGCTATCCCAACTTCTTCCAACGCATGATTATCGCCCACCCCTTGGAACAGCAAATGGCGTGCATGGACATCACCTGTGGCGGCGTGTTGGAAAAATACCCCCGGCTCCGTGTGGCGTTCTTGGAGGCTGGCGGTGGCTGGATCGGGTACTGGCTGGCACGCTTGGATGAGTTCGCCGAGAAACTCGGCCACATGCTACCGCCGCTGCCGCTCAAGCCGAGTGACTATTTCCGGCGACAATGTTTTGTCTCTTGCGAACCTGATGATGTCGCGCTCAAGACGGTGATCGCGCTTGGGCTTGAAGATATCCTCATGTGGGCCTCTGATTACCCGCACTTCGACTGCACCTTTCCTGGAGTGGTTGAGGAACTGCAAGAAGCCTGTGTGGAGTTACCAGAAGACGTGCAAGACAAGATCATGGGCGAGAACGCCGCGCGCTGCTACGGACTCGTATGAATCGTGTCATTGTCAAAAACCAAGACGAGAAGGAGGTCTGCTATGGAAAAAAGTGATGTGGTGATCCCGCAAGGGATGGAAGCCTATTATGACGAGTTTCATTTCGCCCCAGCGGTCAAGGATGGAGATCGGCTCTATTGCTCCGGTGTGATCGGCGTCGGGCCCGACGGCAAGGTGTCGGATGATCCCGAAGCGCAATTCACTCAAGCGTTTGAGTCACTCAAGTCGGTGCTGACGACTGCTGGTGTTGCTTTTGGTGACGTGGTGGAGATGACCACGTTTCACGTTGGACTGCGGGCCAATCTCACGGCCTTTATGAAAGTGAAGGACCGTTACATGCACGCGCCGTATCCGTCGTGGACGGCGATTGGCGTGACGGAACTCGCGTTTCCTGGGGGACTCGTGGAGGTGAAGGTGATCGCGCGGCTGAAGAAGTAGTCAGTAGCCAGCATCAAGAGCCCCATTCTTGCGGATGGGTCTCTTGATGTCACGAGTGTCGAATTATCCTTCCGCGCCGCTTCCCCACCGAATGCCATTGCGTAACAACTGATCGAAGGGAGCCGTTTCCCACGCGCCGCGAAAGAGTGTGGGCGTACTTCCCGAGGGGTTGACGCTCGCATCGACAAACGGTTGGACATTGTTGAGTGGCGAGTGGCAATGGCCGAGCGCGATATACACGACCCCACCTCTCCCAATTTCCCGACTGTACCCCAGCACCCGCGTTTTGCCGTCTGGCAGGAGCGAGGTGTCTTGGTCATACGTGAACCCAAAGCCCGGAGGAGAAGGGTCTTTGTCGAGTTCCGTGGTGAGTAGGACGTGGGTGGTGGCTGGGTCTT
The DNA here is from genome assembly GCA_013140885.1 of Deltaproteobacteria bacterium. Lineage (GTDB taxonomy): Bacteria > Desulfobacterota > Binatia > Bin18 > Bin18 > JABFSC01. Next base: position 3,614 of record JABFSC010000071.1, read on the forward strand.
GCACCTCGATCAAATAGAGTTCATCCATGACCTCGAAAGATGCGGGCAAGCCTTTCGTGAGGAAATGATTGCGATCGGTGACCGTGACTTGAAACTTCCGCACTGGCGGATGGTTGAGAAAGAACCCGCCGAGGGTGGCATGATGGCTCAATTTGACCATTTTGCGCACACGCCGCTGATCGCCCACCGAAACCGCTTTGCCGCCACTGGTTCCATGCAGCGCGAGCCAGCGTCCGCCTGCTTCCAGCCATTGCCGGATGAACTGGTTCTGCTCGTCATTGGGGTAGGGGCCCGCGACGTAGGTAATCAAGAGCTGACTACCTGGGAGCCATTTGGCGATGTCGGTGAAGTCATTGGCTACTGAAGTGAGCACGTGTGGATTCTCGTGCAGGAGTTGCAGCAAGCGCAGACGGGCATAGTCCATATCGTGACCGGCCGCCGAACCCGGCGGATAGCCGCCTGTGATTACATGGGCACGGATAGGTTTTGGTTGACTCATCCTTGTGTCTCCTTTTCTCGTTGCCTTGCTTATGGAGTCGTCAGTAGGGGCACATAGCAAAGAGAAGCGTGAGGAGCCAGTGGTCGGTGACGACATCACTCTCCGTCTTTATCCGCGCAGTCCTTTATGCCGCGTTCCTCTTGTCACTGCTTTCTTTCACTGTGGTGGTTCGCTACTGTGCCGCGCGAAACGAAGAGGCAAGAGGGGAGGGGACATGCCGTTGGTGATGAAGCTACCAGTTCTCGAACGTGAGGTACTGTTGACGTTCTTGTTAGCCCTGGGGCTCGTGAGCGTGAACTTTTGGTTGCAAGGCCGGGTAGGGATTAATTTCTCGGATGAAGGCTTTTTGTGGTACGGGGCGGCCCAAACGGTGGCTGGCCAGGTGCCGGTGCGTGATTTTCAGTCTTACGACCCAGGGCGCTACTACTGGATTGACTTGTGGTCACCGGTCTTTGGGACCGGTCTTGTCGGGGTTCGCCTCGCGGTGGCCGTTTTCCATCTCGGTGGTGTATTCCTTGGCCTGCTGGTTGTGCGCCAGGTGGTCTCCTCATGGTGGGGACGTGGTATCGTCGGCATTCTCCTGATCGCGTGGATGTTTCCGTACTACAAAATATTCGAGTCCACGATAGCGATTGCCGCCGTGTACGTTGGGGTATGTCTCTTGGAATGTCCCTCTCGGCGGCGACATTTTCTCGCTGGGGTCTTTGTTGGGGGCGCAACGTTTTTCGGGCGCAATCTGGGGCTCTATAGTTTCTTGGCGGGAGTGCTGCTGATCGCTTTTAGTCACCTCCGTATCCAACGCGAGGCTGCGCTCTCCCGTCTCGGAGCGTGGGGACTTGGGATTGGAGTGGGGAGTCTGCCGTTGCTCTTGATGGCCCTTGTGCTTCCTGGATTTGCTCAAGCGTTCCTTGAGAGTGTGTTGTGGTTGGTCCAATTAGGAGCGACCAACTTGCCCTTACCGGTGCCGTGGCCCTGGAGCGGCAGGCATCAGAACTACGTTGCAGGTGACCGGCTCGCGTTTCTGATGGTGGAGGTCGGGTTTGTGGTGGTCCCCTTGTTTTTCCTCATCGCGGGCTATCTTCTCGTGCGATATCCGCTGGTGGATCGACAACGGCAATCGGTATTGGTGGCGAGTGCTTGCGTTGGCGTGTGGTATCTGCAGCATGCCTTTTCCCGTGCTGATCTTGCGCACCTCGCGCAGAGTTTGCCCCCGTTTCTTCTCGGCGTGGTGGCACTCCCGACATTCGTGGGCGCCCGAGAGAACAGTTGGCTGAATCGCTTACTGTTCGGCGGACTTGTGGTGTTGACGATCGGGCCGGTCTATCTCGCTTCCTCCTTCGTGCGTGTCTGTTATCTCACCCCCTGCGTGCCGTATGAGGTACAGGGGGAGCGGCTCTGGATCCGTCCCGCGGAACGTGACTTGATTGAGAGACTTCGCCGAATAGTGCTAGAGCGTGTCCAACCAGCGGAGGGGATTTTTATCGCGCCCCACTGGCCAACAGTTTACCGCGTTTTGCAAAGACCCTCCCCGACATGGCAAATCTATTTCCTGTTTCCTGAGCGCTTGGACCGACAAGAGGCGATCATTGCCGACCTCCAAAAGAACAATGTACGGTGGGTGATCCTTGGGGATGTGACGCTGGATCGCCGCGAGGACTTGCGATTCCGTCATACCCATTCGTTCGTGTGGCTTTTTCTGATGCGGAACTTTACCCCGGTCGAAATCACAGGGCTGCCATCAGGATATCAACTCCTCCGCAAAAAAGACTGAGGAGAAGTCAAAAGGCGGAGAGGACCGAAGACCGGGGACCGAAGACCGGCTTCAGAATCCGCAATCCGCAATCCGAATTTCTCGACTTTGGACCTTAGACCTTAGACCTTAGACCTTAGACCTTAGATGTCATTGGTCACAACATCGTGCTCACTTTTTTGAGTGAATTCTAACCAGGCTAGGCGTCACAACATCGTGCTCACTTTTTGTAAAATACTAGTAAAATTCCCCGAAAAACAGCGAATTGTGCACGATGTTGTGACTGCTTATGGTGGTTAGAGTGAGCACGATGTTCTGACTGCTCCAGCGAGCACGATGTTGTGACTATTGAGACTTAGACCTTAGACCTTAGACCTTGGACTTTGGACGACCGCGCGAACAGTCTCAATGACAAACGACACTTCCTGCTCCTGCATCCCGGCCCACAACGGCAAGCGCAGTAAACATGCACTGGCCTTGTTCGTCTGTGCCAGGGGACCCACCGCGCGGCCATATCGTTGCCCGGCAGGGGACGAATGCAACGGGACGTAGTGAAAAACGGCGTTGACTCCGGCTTTTCCGAGCTGTTCCAGTACCGTGATGCGCGTGTGGAGATCAGGCAAGAGGAGATAATAGAGGTGGCCGTTATGCTGACATTCCGGTGGAACAATCGGACGGCGGAGGTACTCTCGCTGCTCCAGGTCCGCGAACGCGTCATGGTAGTGCTGCCAGACGGCAATCCGCTGCCGCGTGAGCGTGAGCGCGTTTTCAAGCTGAGCCCAGAGAAAAGCCGCCGTAATCTCGCTGGGCAAATAGGAGGAGCCTATATCCACCCAACTGTACTTATCGACGTGGCCGCGGAAGAACGCCTTACGGTTGGTTCCTTTCTCGCGGAGAATCTCGGCGCGCTCAATCCATCGGGGCTCATTTATTAACAAGGCCCCGCCTTCACCAGCGATGACATTCTTGGTTTCGTGAAAACTGAGCGCGGCCAGCGCCCCAAGACTGCCCAGGGGGCGGTCTTTGTACCAGGAGCAAATGCCTTGCGCGGCATCCTCGATGACGAGCAGGCCATGCTGGCGCGCGAGTGCGCAAATGGTATCCATCTCGCAGCCGATTCCAGCATAGTGCACCGCGACAATCGCCTTCGTCTTCGGGGTAATCGCCGCCTCGATCAGGGTCTCATCAATGCACAGCGTGTCCGGGCGGATATCGACAAAAACGGGGACGCCACCGCGGAGCACGAAGGCGTTGGCGGTGGAGACGAAGGTAAACGACGGCATGATGATTTCATCGCCGGACTGAATATCCGCTAGCAGCGCGGTCATTTCCAAGGCGGCCGTGCCGGAGTGGGTGAGCAAGGCGCGCGGACACCCGATCTGTTCCTCCAGCCATGCGTGACACCGGTATGTGAACGGGCCATCGCCGGAGAGGTGCATGTTCTCCACGGCTTGTTGAATATAGGCCAGCTCCTGGCCGACCAGCGAGGGACGATTGAAGGGGATACGCATGAAGAGAGAATCCAGTGGCGTTACAGTTCGACTTCGTCGCTGTTCTTGGCGAACAGCATCGCCCCTTGTTTGGGGAGATAGACGCCTTTGGCGACGGTGTCTTTCATAATCACCGCGCCCGCGCCAATCAGGCACCGTTCCGCGATCTGGATCGAGTTGTGTAATGTAGCGTTGACGCCCAGAAAGGAGTAAGCACCGATCGTGCAATGGCCAGAAATGACGACGTGGGAACTAATGAAACAGTGATCCGCGATCGTGGAGTCGTGGCCGATGTGATTGCCGCTCCACAGGGTGACATTGTTGCCAATGGTCACGAACGGTTGGATGGTATTATTTTCTAAAATGAAGCAGTTATCGCCGATGGGGAACTGGGTTAAACAAGTGGCGTGACTGCTGAGATAACTCACCAAGTTGTACCCGCGCTCCTTCGCCGCGGCATATTTGGCGGCGCGCAGTTGGTTCATGCGCGCGTAACTGAGGGCGATGAACATACGATGTGTTGCTGGCGGATAGTGATGCTCCACGTCCTCGAAACTTACCAGCGGTAAGCCGAGAAACTCGGGCGCCGTGCGATAGGCGGCATCGACACAGAACGCGATCACCTCGTGGGCGCTATCGTGGGTGAAGTAATAGTGAGCGAGTTTGGCGATATCGCCCGTGCCGAAGAGGATGAGCTTGGCCACTAGTATAATCCTTCCTTCCGTACCACCATCGTGAATTCATAGAGCCCATAATCCTGCAGCACCGCCACCCAGCGCGAGTAGCGGCGCTGACAGTAGTCAAACAGAAAGCAGGGGTCAGCATAGTAGAGATCGGGGCGCATGCGGTCCGGGTCGGAGTAACTCGTGAGTACGTTAAACGCGAACCCACGGGTACTGAGGGTTGCGAGTTGGTCAATGGTGTCGAGCATGTACGCGTGCCACTGCTTTGTCTCAGTCGTCAGTTTGACATTGAAGATGCCGCTAGCCACCGTGTAGTGCGCTGGGACCAGGGCTTCGGGTGGGTGTGAGAACCGGCAATTGGCGAGATGCCCATGTTGTGCGCGGGCGAAGTGGATCATAGTGGGCGACAGATCGAACCCCTGATACTGAAACGCCCCACCACGGGCATGCAGATACGCCGCGAACGCACCATACCCACAGCCCATATCATTGATCGAGAAAGGACCCCGCTCATGGTCAAGCACGCGCAGGAGCTGTTGAAACCGCAGATGTTGGGAAGTCTCGGAGTTCCAATCGACTCCCCGCGCGGTCGGCCCATGCGCGTCCACCTTCGCCGTGTAGTATGTTTCCACGCTCTGGAGCAGTGTTTGCCGATGATCATTCATTTGCGGACTCGGTAATCAATCGTTCCCAGACTCCCAAACTCCTAGACTTCATGTACCGCCACGCATTAGGGCCTTCGTTCAACAGCAAGTCGATGACACTGACCGCATGCTCGAACGGCGGAGAGAGTTGATGGTATTCTGGGTATCCGGTGTAATCCATCCACCGCACGCCAATTCCCGCCTCGGCAAAGAGCGTCTCATCAAGATAGCTTTTCGCGGCGGGACCCGACACATACTCGGTGGCTCCCGCTTGCTGACAGAGGGCGAGTAGCCGTTCGGTTTTCCCCGGGACAATGTCATAGTCCGACGACCAGGTGAGGGGGGTGTGGATGCCCAACAGGGAGCAGAGTGTCGAGAGGAAAGTGTAGTTGATCTCACTGAGATACGGCGAGCCGGAGCTTCGATACAGGGCTTCGACGCGCTCGCGGTAGTGCGCGAAATACGGGGCCTTGCTGTACGCTTGGGAGATTGACTTCCAATGCGTGGCCCGCCAACTCTCGTTACTCACGCGCGCTTCGCGAATCTTCTGATGAAACCGCCCTTTTACTTCCACCGGAATGCTCAACCAGATCACCCCTTGCGCGGTCTTGATTTTGTTGCGATTCCGCCAATCCCGGATCGTGTACTGGACGTCGTCAAACAGGATGAACTCATCGACGGTATTGATGAGATCGAAATAGCCTTTCCACGGAATATAGTTTGACTGGACAATGGCCACCCGTTTTCCCGCCATGGTGCCAAGCATAGGGAAAAGATTATTCTCCGCAAGGGTTGCGCGGGAGTGTTTAGGCAACGATGGTCATTTCAGAAAGGTCCCACTACTGAGTTTTGTCACACACCTGTCCTTTGGCGATCATTGTCAACCCAAGATTCGACCCGTAAAAGAGGCGCTGGAGAACGAACAGGGGATAGAGCGTGGTGCGGTTGAGGAGGAGTTTGAGCGCGGGTGGAAAAACCGTCTTCCAGGGGATTTCCCTGATCCCGCTGGTTTCCGTCTGCTCGCGCGCGGACTGATGCAGTTTATTCATCTCCGCGCTCTTGCGAACAAGGAAATTGCCCATGTGAAATAATAGGTTGGCGACCGGAACCGCGACTGACCAGACCTCTACTTGCGTGAGACCTGCTGATAAGAGGGTTTGTTGCAGGTCGTCTCTATCGTAACGACGAAGATGCCCAACCGTCTCATCTTCCACTCCCCAACGATCGCGTCTTCCTGGAACGGCGACGATGACGTGCCCGTCTGGCCTGATGAATTCGCTGATCTTGCTGAGAAACGCGACGTGGTTTTCCACATGCTCCATGACCATCATGCTCAGGCCGACGTCAAACTTTTCGCCATTCGTATCGAGGTCAAAAATATCACTTTCCACTAACCGATAGCGGGAACTTTCGAGGTACTCGCGCAAATTCGTTTTGGCTTGTTCTATGGCCTGACCAGAAAAATCGATCCCCACTCCACGCCACTCCTTTTGGCACAGTTTCAGGGACAGGTCTCCGAGACCACAGCCGACCTCCAGGAATGTCTTCCCACCAGTGGCGTGAATCATCTCCATGACTGCTTCGTAATGGCACCATGACCCTGGCGGATCAATCTTGACAAGTTTCATGCGTTTCCTCGCACTTTCGGATAATGGAGTCCGGCACCCGCCACCGGTCTGTGAAAGATATAGGCAACCGCCGTCCCTACATATCCGGGGCGCCGGATAAATTTTCGCTGATAATCGGGATCATGAATCTCGAGCCAGCGGTGCAGGTCCTGGAGCTTGAACGTCACGATATTCGGATACAGGTGATGCAGATGGTGGTAATGAAAACCGAACTGGCTAATAAAAAAGCGCTCCCACTTGGGAGCATCCATATAGAAAAGGCGTTTATGCTCTGCTGGGCACGTGGGGATTTCTCCAGGCAGGACATGCTCGGAAAAAGCGCGGATGGCCTCGAAAAAACTCGTCAGCGTCACGATCGGCAATAAGAACAGAAAGACGTAGACCCAGGGCGACGAGACTATTGTCATAAAACCAAAGACGAGAGCCTGAGAGAACAGGAGCGAGAACATGTCGGCCATCACCTCTTTTCTGTCCCTGTTCTCCCGTGCAGCGGAACTGGTTGACGGCTTTTCTCTCCTGATGCGCGATTGTGGATTCAAGAGCAAGAGAACGCGTTGCGCCACGCCTATCAGTCTGCTCCCCAATAACTGCACCATGAAAAAGCGTGCCGCTGGCCAGCCCGGCTCTCGACCCTTGGTGTCGTGCCACGACATGTTCGGGTCGGTCGGTCCACCGACCTCGCGATGATGCTTGAAATGAAACCGCCGCCCGTCGAAAAGGCGGGTTCCGATCAACCCTGAAATCGCAACACCGACCACGGTATTCACCGGTTTGTTGGTAAACAGCAGCCAATGCATGCACTCATGTTGGAGAATATAGAGGGCTTGCGCGCGCGCGCCGACGAGAAGAAAGGCAAGGGCATACGCCCACCAGCGGTGGACGGCATACGCCAGCGGCCCACACCCGAGGATAATGGCCACATGAAGAAGAATGAGGAAAGCCGCTTTGAGGTTACTCTTTTGATGAAACTCGCGGGGAATCGGGATACGCCGCAGTTTTTCGGAAACGCCCGCTTGATTGCTCAACTCCGTTTCCCACGGACCCGGCAACTTTTCCTCGACCTCTCTCATTGGCACGGTTCCCTCAAGTCGCTATCACACACACGGAAAGCGGATTCCTGATCACTGGTGGTCTCCTCTGTCCCTTTGCTAAAAATAATCCATAGGGCTGAAGCTTTTCCGGTCAATAGGAGAAGCGTTCTTTCCAGCACAGCAAAAAAACCTAAAAGCATGAACGATTGAATGCCACCGTAAAAGATCGTGACCGGCGGAAAAAGGGCATCCGCGACTTTACGTCCGACGACGCTGGTCATAAGCGAATGACACGTCCAGTTCCAAAACACCGAGCTTGTGTAGGATCGAGCCTGAAGTATTTTTAGATTCAAGCGCTTGGCCAGATGCTGAAAAGTCTCCGCCTCGAACAAGTACCAGTGACGTGGCGCATGATAGCCGCCCCAATGTTTGTTCTTGAGGAGTTTGAAATCTAGACAATCCGTATTCGGCGTTTCAATCAAAATGATGCCATCCTCCGTTAAGAGCTGCCGGCACTTGTGCAGGAACAGATCAGGGCGGGCCACATGTTCAATGACATGGACGGAGATGATGAGGTCAAAGGATGCTTCCGGCAACTCGACCTCCTCAAATCTCCCGCGCGCAACGTGATGGCCGCGCGCCCGTGCTTTTTCAACCGCTAGTTCGTTGATTTCCACGCCGAAGGTGTGAGAGTTCGGCAGCATCTCTTTCAAGCTATCCAACTGCGACCCGATGCCACACCCCACGTCCAGGATTCGTAGCGGACGACCGTGAGCGTGGACTTTCAAGAAAGGCAGCACTTTCGCCGCTAGGGTTTTCCGTTGCTGGCGATAAAAAAGAGACTGCACAAACGAGCGTTTTCCCGTGCGGTCAGGAGCATTCATTGACAGGTGATAGGAGTAGTAATCCGGCGGATAGATCGTAGACAGCTCGGCAATGTCGGGGCGTGGGTATAAGTATACGAGACGACAGTCCGGGCATCGAACAACGGGAAAGGTTAAGGATGTCGTGGTCCGATATTCGTGCTCACGCACCCACCCGACGGGTTGCCCTGGAGCTGCCGCTCCACAGACGAGGCATTGCGAATCATAGGAGAGTGAGAAGCCGCCGTTTCCCGAGGACTCTTTCTGGCCTGTTACCATACGATCTCTTTGAGAAACAGGCGGATATAGCCAGTCCGTTGAATCACTGCGATGGCTTCCTTTTCAATCAGTCGCTGGACAGCGGGAAGATGGATATACGGAACTCTGGGATAGAGATGATGTGCCGCATGATAATTGAAGTTCATCGGGGAAAAAAAGAAACGCTCGATGAAGTTCGGGCTGATATGCACATATCTTGGGTCAGCCTGTTGTCCGTGCGCTTTCCCATAATGCTCACCCCACTGGCGAACTTGAGTGAAGAACGGGCTAACGGCAAAGAACGCGACGTAATAGAGCCCGCTCCACATACCGAAGAGTCCTAACAGCAGCGCTAACAGAGCAGTCTGAAGAAGCAGGATGTAAACGATTTCGCCCTTTTTGGTTTGCTCCACGGAGTCCCAGGATTGTCGTCCCTCGGGTGCGGCGACGCCATGTTTGGCGACCAGCCCGAATTCGGATAACACAGACCATGCGAGTCCTGGCCAGGGGAACATTAAGCTGAGCATGGTCCGCCAGTCTTGAATGTGGCTGACTCGCTCAGGGTCCTCGGCCGTGGTGGCAAAGGCATGGTGCGCAAGATGGCGTTTGCGAGCGCTTTCGTACGCGACTAGCGAGGGATAAGCGGCGAGCCATTTGCCAGCCCAATCATTCAACTGGCGATTGGAGAAGAGGGTGCAATGAAAAGCCTCATGATAGATGGTAAAGAAACGGTGCTGCATTGCGCCCACCAATAGCAGCGCCGGTATGATGAGCAGGTAATGATTGATCCATCGCGTGAGAGAGAGAGTCAGGAATATGCCCAACCAGGTCGTAGCGATCGCCATCCAGGAACGCGGAGGGCTTGGCCGCATATACTGACTGAGATCGACCTGGGGTTTGACAAATATGGAAAGTGGTTTGTTGAGAGGCATTGACATCGCGGCGGACAAGCGCTTGCTACTGAACGACGTAGATAGCGTTGGGCAGTGTGTTCGCGACGTTCCCCGCGACCCGGTTGTTGTCGGCCGACTCCACGAACGCCCCGGCTATGATCCCAATGCCGCGGTTGTTGTTCACGATCGTGCTATTCGAGATGCGGATGCGAGCGGGCGCCACGGCGGCGTTCACGGCCGTACCGTTGTTGAATGCGAGCACGCTGTCCTCGACCATGATGGTTGAGGTGCCAATCCCAGCCCGGACACCGTCGGCGGTGTTACTGGCGAACGTCGACCGCCTGATCATGCCGAAGATATTGCCCTGCGCGGCTTCGAAGGCATGACCGTCTACGTTCTCGATGCGCACGTTGTCGATCGTCGCCGCAGCGTTACCCGCCGTGCTCGCCAAGCGGATGCCCGCGAGGCAGTTCGTGATGGTGGTGTCGGTCACCAACAGCTCGGCGGCGGCGGCCGTCTCGACAGAGATGCCACGGCCAGTGCCTGCGGTATTGAAGCCGGAGATCGTCACGTTCTCGACCGTGAGCGCCCCGCCAGCGAGATAGCGAATGCCGTTGAGCCCGGAGTTGGCGCCGTTGATCGAGATGTTGCGGATGATGACCTTGTCGGTGGCAAGAGCGTTGACGACGATCCCGTTAGTGCCAGCGGCCAGGATCGCGGCCAGCGTGCCGTCGCCGTTGATCGTGATCGACTTTGTGATGGTGACGGCGCCGAAGCCGCCCGGATCGAGGACCGAGATCTCGCCGCCGGTCGCGGTCTTCGATATCGCGCCAGCGAAGGTCTTGCACGGCGCGGTCCGGCTGCACGGATTCGCGTCGTCTCCGACGCCGGAGACCCACGTCCGGGTGGCTTGCGCATGCGCGGCCGGTGCGAGAAGGAGCATGACGAGCCCAATCGTAACCAGGTTCATGGTGAGACGAAGATTCATGGATGTGTTCTCCTCAGTTCAGATTCATAGCGGGTAGAGTTCTCGACCGATACAGGGCAGGCCTTGCCGTGTCAACCGCTCTTCGTTTCACAGGCGGCATATCAGAGTATTGGCGGGAGCGAGCGGGTGCGATGAAAAGTGCGGGGCTGATGTCAAATACGGCTACGGCGCACCTCCTCACTCCTTGAGGCGTGGCCATCAGAATGGCTCCCGCTACCCTTGTCCCTGTCGGTATGTCCGCTGTGTTGGGGGGACGCGGAATCGTTTGACGCTGGGTGGGGGGACTGACCACAAGCCTAATGTTTGCGCCAGCGGCGATTCTGGATCGATGTGATCCGCCATCAGCGCGGCGAGATTGATTTGCTGCTTAATGAATGGGCGTGTGTATTGCAGATTGAGCGCGCGGCGCGGAGTGGGAGAGTGGTTCTCCGCGCCCCGATGATAGACCCGAGAATCGAACACCACCACTGACCCCCGTGGAGCGAGAATCCGCTCGGCGTATTTCTGGAGATAGGCATCGCTTGGCGTGTACGAAAGATGGTGCGAATGCGGTACGAACCAGGTCGCTCCGGTCTCCGAGGTGAAATCATCCAGTAGCCAAAAGGTATTGAGCGACAGGAGCTGATCGCTGGTAAAGGGCTTGGCGAAATCCCGATGGAACACCAACTGATTGCTCGCTTGCCGAGGAAACGCGATGATGCCGTTGATCAGGTGTAGGATCGCGGTCTCGCCGATCGTGCGGTTCAGAAGGGACATCGTCAGCGGATGCCGCACCAATTGCGCGAAACTCATCTCGTAGGCGAGGAGCGCGCGACACACGCCCCACTCGCCACTGTCTCGGAGGACGGTCGGGTCGGTCTCCGTGCATTGCTGCTGCCACACCGCATCCAGGTGCTGACTCAGCTCGGTGACGGTTGTTGCCGGTAAGACCTGCTCGACGATGGCATACCCGCGGATATCCAATTCCTCGGCGATACGGTCGAGATCGTCGGTGAGGATATTCTTGCGGCTTTCCTGGTAGGATTGGTACGACATCGCTGAGATCCTTACGCTCGTCGCAGTCAGGGTGCTTCCTGGACGGCGAGCCCAAATCCGGTACGTCCATAGCCATTGCCACAATAGACGGCGTAGCGTTGTCCGTCATGATCGAATACATGGGCATACGCAACGGCGTTCGAGTCCCACCCTGTGCCGGAAGGCTCCAGGCCGCCTTTCTCATCCATACGCCGCCACTGTATTCCATCCACCGACTCCGCATATCCAAGGCGATAGTGCTTGCCACGATACGAGAACCACATTTTATACACCCCTTGCTCCATGAGGATACAGGGACGAGCGTAGGCGGACGACTCCTCGGTGAGCACCGGGAGGCAAACTGTGTCCGTGGGGTCCCACTGAATCCCATCCCCGGACGCCGCATGCTTGATGACATGTTCCATTACGCGGGTGTCGGTGCCCCAGTTGAACTGGGACCCATACCACATCCGCCAGCGTGATGGCTCTTTCCGTACCCACGGATAAGACAGCGAGTAGGGGTCAAAGCGGTTGCGGTCGAGGATTGGTGCTAAGGTGTGTTTGACGAACGGGCCACCATCGTGGCTAAGGGCGAGGCCAATACTGTTCCGCCACGGCACGGTGACGGCCAAGTTCCAGCCCATGTAATAAAGGTAGCGAACAGGGCCATCCTGCACGATACACCCCACAGAGACGCCGCTGTCGTCAAAGGTGCCTGTGGCCCCAGGGCTCAGGACTGGGTGATTGCAGAGGGCCTGTACGGTCAGGGTGCGAAGCGAGCAATCAACAAACCCGATACTGGAACGGTTGTGCGCGTCGCGACAACTGAAATACATGCGATACAGGTCGCCGTCCAACTGTTCAGCAAATGGATTGGCCGCATGACTTTGCATCCAGTCAAACTGCCTCTCCGGGCGGAAGAGGAGTCCCAAGCGACGCCAGGTCACGAGTTATTGTCCTCCATTGATCTGTTCGCGCACGATGAATAGGGGCCGATGCCGCGTCAGCTCAAACATCCGCCCCAGGTAGAGCCCCATCACGCCGAGCGAAAAGAGAATGGCGCCCCCAACGAACCAGGTCACCACCATCAGGCTGGCCCAGCCATCGACCCCGATGGCGTGCATCCATTTGCGATAGATGAGATAGAGAATTTGGACGATGGCGAAGCTGGCAAAGAGTAGGCCCACACCGGTACTGATATGGAGCAGGCGCGTCGAGTGCGAGGTGATGCCATTGAGAGCGTGGGAGATTAAGGCGATCAGAGAATAGGAACTGGCCCCAGCAAAGCGCGTCGAATGCTCCACGTCTACACAGGTGGAGCGGAACCCAAGCCAATGGAGCACGAAGAGGTAATGACTATGTACATCCGCGACGCGCAAGTATTCGTCGACCACCTGTCGAGAGAGCAGCGAGAAACTGCCTTGTCCAGGCGTGACGGACAAAGGCGAGAGCAGATTCACGAGGAAAAAGAAGGCGCGTGAGGTCCGTTGTTTGAACGTCGAATCCATGCGGATGGTGTGTCGGGTATAGACGATATCAGCGCCGGCCTTGGCCTGCGCGAGTAATTGCGGAATGACCTCGGGAGGATGCTGGAGGTCGCAGTCCATCACGACGGTGTAATGGCCCCGACTGGCGGATAACCCCGCCGCGATCGCGTGGTGTTGCCCAAAGTTTCGACTGAGTTGTAGGGCGACCACGTGCGCGTCCTGGGTCGCGAGGCGCTTGATTCGTGCCCACGACTGATCCGGGCTGCCATCGTCGACGAAAATGATTTCATACGGACCAGGCAGGTTTTGGAGCACGGTGGTGAGACGTTGATACAGTTCCTCGATGCACGCTTCCGCGCGATAGACGGGACTGACGATGGAGAGGTGGATGTTCATAACCGTGGGGCGATCCTGCGTGACGAGGGGAGCGGCGTCAAGTTCCCTTCTTCAGGGGTTTGTTGCGGGGGGCTCCTGACTCCGTGTGACGGTCCACACGCGCAGCCGTCCCTCTTGCCAGTGCGGAATGACTGTGGCGCTGACTCCATAATGTTCGGCGAGATAGTGCTCCAGGAAAATATCTTCTCTTCTTTCTGGGTTGAGGATCAGAAAGACATCCTGTCGTTCGAACAGGGCACGAGGGAGATCCGGAATGCCTTGGGCATTCAGCATGCGCTTTTGTACAGGGGATTGGTTCGAGGCCCCAAGGCCAAGGATGCGGAGGTTTTGCAGGTACCCTTGGTGTTCGAGTGGCAAGATGAATTCGTAAGGAAAAGCCGCTCCCCAGACCACGAAAGTTTGCGAAGGCTGGGGATTCAGATGGGCCAGAGCGCCGTGCAATTGGGTGTTCTCCTGTTGGACGATCTGACTAAACCTCAGAATTTTCGCCAGGGAAGTATCGGAGCGTATCAGGAGCAGCAGCAGTGTAAGACCCACGCAGAAGAACCCTCCGTATTGGCGCGGACGCGAGTAGCGAGAGCCCACGCCTGGAGCGCGAGGCTCCTCGTACAAGAAGAGTGCGAACCAGCCGACGGAGGCGACACTGGGATGGAAGACGCGATCGGGAAGGTACAGAAAAATCGCTAAAAGGGACACGGTCACGAGCGCTCCTAACCCGGTGGCGAACAGCGTGAACAGGTGTGTATAGGTCTGGACGCCGAAGAGCAGGGTCCCCAAGCAGAGAGGGATAAGGAGCCATAAAATTTTATCGGCGTGAACATGAGAGCGCAGCGTGCGGACGGCGCGCTGCACATCTTCCCACGAGCGTGCGGTGGGAGGAAAGTGTGCCACGAGGGCTTGCAGCTTTTCGGGCGAATAAATCTTTGGGTCGATGTAGAACCAGCGTTGCAAACAGTTGTAGTCGTTCTCACTCCAGCCAATTTCACGAAAATAGGACTCGGTCCGAGTGTTGTAAGGGATGTGGGCGTAATCAATGAACTCCGACTTCAGTCGTAACAACTGCTCGAAGCGGTTCCATTCCGGGGACCGCGCATACGTGCGCGTGTGAACGGAGGCGAGGGCGAAGAGCAGGACGCCGACGCTCATTAAAGTGATGAAGAAAAAGAGAAGCGATTGCGATTTCCTCGCGGACCAGGCGAGGAAGAGGAGCAAAGGGAGGGACAAGGCTGCGACAAGATAGAGACTCTCTCGGCGAATCATCAGGGCGAGCGCGAGCAAGAGGAATCCTCCCCCTAATCGGAGGAAGGTGAGGTGAGGGATTTTTTGTTGGGCAAAAGACTGTTGCAGAGTCGTGGCACAAAGAAACACCCCCCCAAGTCCCACGAAAAACGCGGTCTTGGTAA
>JABFSC010000516.1 GCA_013140885.1 Deltaproteobacteria bacterium
CTTCTGAGCGGCTTGCTGCTCTCCGTGCCTCTCACGAGCGCCGACGAGCCCCCCTCACCGCTCCAAGGACTCGCCTCTACGACCCCCAGTGATATTGAGCGCGCGGTCGCTGAGGTCGGTACGCGGAATGATCCGACCACGCTTCCCGTGCTCGAAGCCCTACGCGACCGCCGCCTGCGGGTCGCGGAAGATGGCACGCTCTATATTGTGAGTGAGGATGGGACATCCGTTCGTGAAGCCGTGAGTGGGCTGGCCGCGACGGTGGCCGTCGAACAATTACGTACCCCAGTCGTCAGTAATGCCGTGCGACGTACGTTGTCGCCGGTGATCGCGCAACTCCAGTTGCAGGCCGCCGATGCCACGGTCCGTCTCGCCGCGGCGGAAGAGTTGAATAAACGGGCACGCCCCGAAGCGATTGAGCCGATGCGCACGGCCCTGGCGAAAGAAACCGATGCGCGCGTCCGCGCCGTCCTTGAGGTCGCGCTCGCGCAAGTGCAACTGTCGAGTCCCGATCCGCAAGCGCGTCTGGAAGCTATCGCGATGATCCGCGCCGCTAGCAACCTCGGCTTGAAGTCACAACTTGAAGGGATGCTCGCGAAACGTGAGGACGGTTCTTTTAGCGAATCGGATCCCGCCGTGCGCCAGGCCGCCACCGATGCCCTGAGTAGCTTCGCGCGCACGCAATTCTGGATCAGCACGGTCGGCAATCTCTTTTATGGTTTGAGTTTAGGCAGCATCCTGCTTCTCGCCGCGCTCGGCTTGGCGATCACGTTCGGGTTGATGGGGGTGATCAACATGGCGCACGGGGAGATGCTGATGATCGGCGCGTATGTCACCTACGTGAGCCAGAGGCTCTTCCAAGCCTACGTGCCCGGGGGTTTTGACTATTATCTCCTAGCCGCGATCCCCGGTGCCTTCCTGGTGTGTGGCGCGATTGGCATGCTGATGGAACGCAGTGTGATTCGCTTCTTCTATGGGCGCCCGTTGGAGACGTTGCTGGCCACCTGGGGCATTAGCTTGATCTTAATTCAGAGCGTTCGTTCGTTGTTCGGTGCTCAGAACGTGGAGGTGGCAAATCCTTCGTGGCTCTCCGGGGGAGTCGAAGTGCTGTACGGGGTAGTGCTGCCCTACAGTCGCCTGGCCATCATTGTGTTCGTGGTGTTGGTGGTGGTGTCGATGTGGTTGTTGCTGCAACGCACGCGCCTTGGGTTGTACGTCCGGGCGGTGACCCAGAACCGCGCGATGGCTGCGTGCATGGGTATCCCCACGGCGCGGATCGATATGTGGACCTTCGGGCTGGGCTCTGGACTCGCGGGCCTCGGTGGAGTGGCGCTCTCACAAATTGGCAATGTCGGCCCGGAACTGGGGCAGGCGTATATTATTGATTCGTTCATGGTGGTGGTGCTGGGAGGCGTCGGCAACATCGCGGGGACCGTCCTGGGGGGGGTTGGTCTTGGTGTCATCAATAAACTGCTGGAACCAGCGGCGGGCGCTGTCTTAGGCAAGATCGGGGTGTTGATTTTCATCGTGCTGTTTATCCAGTATCGCCCTCAGGGGCTCTTTGCTCTCAAGGGTCGCATGGCGGAGGGGTAGAGTGATTGATTCTTCGGTGAGGGACGTGTCCGGCGATGTGAGATTACGGCAGGAACAACAATGGGAAACGGCCCCCAGCGCTCCCAGAACGGATGGGTCCGTCCCTCGCGAACCGGCTGGTGTCACCCCCCTCGTGCTGCATTCGCGGCGCGAATGGATGATGCTCGGTGTGCTCGCCTTTGTCGCGTTGGTGGGCATTCCTCTCCTGAACTGGTTGCCTGCGGCGGACTCCATGTTCCGCTTGCCCGATTATCTGGTGCCGTTGTTTGGCAAGTTCGCCTGCTATGCCATGGTCGCGCTCGCCATTGACCTCATCTGGGGGTACGCCGGAATTCTCAGCCTCGGGCACGGGGTGTTTTTCGCCTTGGGCGGCTACGCGATGGGGATGCACCTCATGCGCACGATGGCTGGAGAAGGTGTCTATCGTAGCACCCTCCCGGACTTCATGGTGTTCCTCGATTGGAAGGAGCTGCCGTGGTACTGGTACGGCTTCAGTAACTTTGGCTTCGCGTGTTTCATGGCGCTGTTCGTACCCGGCCTCTTGGCTTACGCGTTTGGCTTCTTCGCGTTTCGCTCGCGCATTCGCGGGGTCTATTTCTCGATCATCACCCAAGCGCTGACGTATGCCCTGATGCTCCTCTTCTTCCGCAACAACACCGGCTTTGGTGGCAACAATGGGCTCACCGATTTCAAGCGGCTGCTCGGGTTCTCCTTGCAAGAGCCGACCACCAAGCTGGGGTTGTATGTCGCCTCCGTGGCGGCGCTGCTGCTTGTGTATCTCGCCTGTCGCTATCTGGTGGTGTCGAAGCTGGGGCGTGTGGTGATGGCGATTCGCGACGCGGAGAGCCGCTTGATGTTCTGTGGCTATGACCCGCGCCAGTACAAGCTCTTTCTGTGGGTAGTGTCGGCGATGATCTGCGGGCTCGCCGGTGCGCTCTATGTGCCGCAGGTGGGGATTATCAATCCCAGTGAGATGCAACCCGCCAACTCGATTGAAATGGTGATCTGGGTGGCCATTGGGGGCCGTGGGACCCTGGCTGGGGCCGCGACGGGGGCCTGGCTGGTCAACGGCGCCAAGAGTTGGTGTACGGGCGCATTTCCAGAGTTGTGGCTCTACATGTTGGGCGCGCTATTCGTCGTGGTGACCCTCTGGTGTCCGGGGGGGGTGGTGAGTCTGGGCCGAGCCCTGGGCCGACCAGCAAGGGCGGAATGACCATGCACGGCGCGGAAAGAAATCAGAAGGGCAGCGCGGTTGGCGCGCATGTGTTGCAACCCGGCGTGGTCGATACCTCGCACGGCGTCATCCTCTACGTGGAGAATCTCACCGTCAGTTTTGACGGCTTCAAGGCATTGAATGATCTCACCTTATATCTCGATACGGGCGAGCTGCGCTGTCTGATTGGTCCCAACGGCGCGGGCAAGACGACCCTGATGGATGTGATCACCGGCAAAACCCGCCCCGACTCTGGCACCGTTTTTTTTGGCAATGCCATCGACCTCACGCAAATGGCTGAATATGAAATCGCCCAAGCGGGCATTGGGCGTAAATTTCAGCGCCCCACCATCTTTCAAGGGCACACGGTCTTCGAGAACCTGGAGCTGGCGATGCAAACCCAGAAGAATCTCTGGCAAAGCCTAGTCGCACGCCTGACCGGGGAGCAGCGTGATCGCATCGAGGCGACGCTGACGACGATTGGGTTGACGGCGGAGATGCACACCCGCGCCGGGTTGCTCTCGCATGGGCAGAAGCAGTGGTTGGAACTGGGCATGTTGCTGATTCAGGAGCCGCGCCTGTTGCTGGTCGATGAACCGGTGGCGGGCATGACCCCACAGGAGACGGAGCGCACGGCGGAACTCCTGACCTCGCTGGCGGGGAAGCATACGGTCGTGGTCGTCGAGCATGACATGGAGTTCGTGCGGCGGTTGGCGCGGAAAGTGACTGTCCTGCACGAGGGGCACGTCCTGGCGGAAGGGACGATGGACGCCGTGCAGAATGATCCCCGGGTGATCGAAGTGTATTTGGGGGCGTAGTAACGAGGGACTCATGCTCCAGGTGTCTAAACTCAATCAAGCCTACGGCGAGAGTCATATTTTGTGGGACGTGACGCTTCAGGTGCCTGCCGGGTCCTGCATGTGCCTGATGGGTCGCAACGGCGTTGGCAAGACCACCCTGCTCAAGTCGATCATGGGGCTGCTGCCTATTCAGAACGGCAGTATCCACTTCAACAACCAAGAGTTCGCCGGTCGTCCACCAGAAACACGGGTGCGCTCCGGGATCGCGTATGTCCCGCAAGGCCGGGAGATTTTTCCGCAACTGACGGTTGAGGAGAATCTCCGCATCGGCCTCGGCGCGCGTGCCGACAAAGGGCGTGACATTCCGTCCGAAATTTTCGTCTGGTTTCCGGTGCTCCAACAGATGCTCGCCCGACGAGGCGGGGACCTGTCCGGTGGTCAACAACAGCAACTCGCGATTGGCCGCGCGCTGGTCACCAACCCGCAACTGCTCATTCTTGACGAACCCACTGAAGGCATCCAGCCCAATATCGTCCATGAGATTGGCGATATTATTCTGCGGCTGAATCGCGAGCGAAAACTCACGGTGCTCCTCGTCGAACAAAAGCTCCCGTTCGCCCGCCGGCTGGCGGACGCCTTCGCCATCATGGAGAAGGGTGCTATTGTCGCGACCGGAAACATCGGCGAGCTGACCGACCAGGTCATCCGCCAGCATCTCGCGGTGTGATTCGCGCTACGTGTGATTCACACTGCGAGGAAGAAAGGCTGTCATGCACCTCACTCCTCATGAGCAAGAAAAACTGATGATCTACGTGGCCGCGATGGTGGCGCGGGACCGACGCGCGCGTGGCCTCAAGCTCAATTATCCCGAAGCGGTCGCGTTGATTACGGCGGAGATTCTCGAAGGCATCCGCGATGGGAAGTCGGTGGCCGAACTCATGTCGTTTGGCGCGACGATTCTGACGCGGGCCGATGTCATGGATGGCATCGCGGAGATGATTGATCTCGTGCAGGTCGAAGGGACGTTTCCGGATGGCACGAAGTTGGTCAGTGTCCATCAGCCGATCCGGTAGGAGAAAGAAAATGAGTCGCGCTATTTCACGTCGTCACTACGCCGAGATGTTTGGCCCCACGGTTGGAGACCGGCTGCGGCTGGCCGATACCGACCTGATTATTGAGATTGAAAAGGACTGCACGGTCTACGGAGACGAAGTCAAATTCGGTGGCGGCAAGGTCATTCGCGACGGTATGGGGCAGTCGGCGGTGCATACCTCCGCGCACGACACCCCCGATCTGGTGATTACCAACGTCATTGTCCTGGACCACTGGGGGATCATCAAAGCTGATGTCGGGGTCAAGAACGGGCGGATCTGTGGCATCGGTAAAGCGGGGAACCCGTTGCTGATGGATGGCGTCTCGCCGGAGTTAATCATTGGGCCGGGGACGGAGATTCTCGCCGGCGAAGGAAAAATACTCACTGCTGGTGGGGTGGACTCGCATATTCACTTTATTTGCCCGCAACAAATCACCGAAGCCCTGGCGTCGGGGGTGACGACCATGATCGGTGGCGGCACCGGTCCGGCCACCGGCACCAATGCCACCACCTGCACCCCTGGGCCGTGGAACCTGGCGCGGATGCTGGAGGCGGTGGAGGAGTACCCGCTGAATTTCGGGTTCCTGGGCAAAGGCAACGCCTCGCGACCGGAGGGGTTACGCGAACAGATTGAAGCCGGGGCCATTGGGCTCAAGCTGCATGAAGACTGGGGCTCGACCCCGGCGGCGATTGATTGCGCGCTATCGGTCGCTGATGAGTATGACGTGCAGGTGGCGATCCACACCGACACATTGAATGAAACCGGCTTTGTCGAGGACACCATCGCCGCGTTCAAGGGGCGGACGATTCACACCTATCACACCGAGGGCGCGGGCGGCGGGCATGCCCCAGACATCATCAAAGTGTGTGGCCTGCCCAACGTGCTGCCCTCGTCCACCAATCCCACGCGCCCGTTCACGATCAACACCATTGATGAGCATCTCGATATGCTGATGGTGTGTCATCACCTGGACCCCAGGGTGCCGGAAGACGTAGCGTTCGCGGAGTCACGCATCCGACCGGAGACCATCGCGGCGGAAGATGTGCTCCACGATCTGGGGGCCTTTAGCATGATGTCGTCGGACTCGCAGGCGATGGGTCGCGTGGGCGAAGTGATTCTGCGCACCTGGCAGACGGCGCACAAGATGAGAGTCCAGCGGGGGCCACTGGCGGAAGAGCGGGGGGAGAACGATAACTTTCGTGTGAAACGGTATCTGGCGAAATATACGATCAACCCGGCTATCACGCATGGCATCGCTGGACATGTTGGTTCAATTGAGGTGGGGAAGCTGGCGGATCTGGTGCTGTGGCGACCGGCGTTTTTTGGGGTCAAGCCGGAGCTGATTCTCAAGGGTGGGTTTATCGCCTGGGCGGCCATGGGGGACCCGAATGCCTCGATTCCGACTCCGCAGCCGGTCTTTGGGCGACCGATGTTTGGCCACGCTGGTCGCGCGCGCGCGGCGCTGTCATTGACTTTCGTCTCGCGAGCCGCCGCTGAGCGCGGGATCGCGCAGCGGTTGGGATTGGCGAAGGCGGTCGTGCCAGTGGCGCACTGTCGGACGATTGGCAAGAAGGACCTTATTCACAACCAGGCGCTCCCAGTGGTTGATGTCAATCCTGAGACCTATGAGGTCAAGGCGGATGGACGGATTCTCACGTGCGAACCGGCGGCGGTGTTGCCGCTGGCGCAGCGGTATTTTCTGTTTTAAGTGGGCACCAGATGTTAGGTGGAGCGAGCCTACCTGCTACGCGCGCTCCAAATACCCATTGCCCACGATCTTCAGGCACACCCGCCCCACTTCCGGGTGGGTTCGCTCGGTCAGCGGTTTGACGACGATGCCTTCCCGGACGTGATTCGCGCCGGGCACTAGGCTCGGCCCTTCCGCCTCTTGCAGGACCTTCGCGAGGTCGAAGGGAAACGCTTCGTGAATCAGCGGCACCCACGGCAAGTCCTTGCCGATTTCGCGTGCCTCCTTGGGGTCGATCCATTGCGACTCACGGAGCAGATCGAACACCGCGATGCGCACCTCGTTCTTGCCCGTGCCATACTTGAGGTCTTGCACGGGGCCATACACTTCGGCGTACACCGTGATGTCGGGGTGGGCTTCGCAGAACGCCGCGATTTGTGGGGTCGCCCGCAGCGCCAACCACCAGACGATCTTGTCGTCTTCGCGTTTCCACTCCGTGCGTGATCCGCAATACATCCGGCCCGCGTGCCAACAATAGCGCGCGGACGTGCCGTGGATTTTTTCGGTGATCCACACCGGCTCGCCTGGCTCGAAGACGTTGGCGTAGCGCCGCAGACTATCGATGTCAAAAGCCGGATGATACCCGGCGGGTGGCGGTTCCGTGTCGCCAGCCGTGGACATGGGCATTGGCGGTTCGTAGTGGGTCACGCCCAAAGAGGCCGCGACATCGTCGCCAAGCTGCGCGCCTGGGGGGGCGGGAATCAGCAAGCCCATCGACACGATGCCTCTGAGTTTCTTGACCCGAATGCGCTCGTGGCCAGCGAGGAAGGCGAATTCCGGGCGACTGGAGTCCACGACAGAGTCAGGAGGAATGTAGGCGCCCAGCGTCTTTCCCTCCCAGTCCGTGGTCCGCACGCAACACGTATAGCCCGCGAAAATGCGGACAATCGACAACGTATCCGCGTTAGGATGCGGCTCCAAAACGACGGGCACAATCTCAACCTTGTGAGTGCTCTTTTGTGGAGGTTCAGACATGGTCATGGGATCATCCTTTGGTTTGCTTTGAGAGATAATAGTAGGAGGATCGCCGCGCGATCTCCTCCGTGTTTTTCTTTCGGTAAAAGCCGATCCGCGCAAGCACCCTGCCCAGTTTTCCGTCGTGCTTCCACCTTGGCCTTTGCGAGCGGGGTGTGATAGAGGAGGCTCGTCGCGACCAAGAAAAGGGGGAACCGATGGATTTCAAATTCGACGCCGAAGATGAACGCTTTCGTCTCGAATTCCGCAGTTGGCTAGAGAAGAACGTGCCGCGCGACTGGCGGGACGATGGCGAACTACACGATCCAGATACCAAGGAGGAGTTCGAGCGCCGCCGCGCCTGGCATCGCCAACTCGCGCACGGCGGCTGGATGTGTATCCACTGGCCCAAGGAATATGGCGGACGAGGGGCCTCGCTCATTCAGCAAGTCATCTATCACGAGGAACTCGAACGGATCAAAGCACCACCCACGGTCAATTTTCAAGGCATCGCCCGCGTCGGGCCGACGCTGATGCAGTGGGGCACGCCGGAACAGAAGCAACGCTACATCCCCAGGATTCCACCCGCCGAGGAGATTTGGTGCCAAGGATTATCCGAGCCGAACCACGGCTCCGATCTCGCGGCGGTCGAGACCCGTGCGATCGATCATGGCGATCACTTCGTCGTCAATGGCTCCAAAGTGTGGACCTCGAACGCGCATCACGCCGACTTCACTACGTTGTTGTGTCGCACCGACCCCAGCGCGCCGAAGCACCGAGGGTTGAGCTATCTGGTGGTTGATCTCAGAAGTCCGGGGATCGTGATTCGGCCCTTGATCCAGATCACTGGTGAGCATGGATTCAACCAGGTGTTCTTCGAGGACGTGCAGGTGCCGATGGCGAACTTGATCGGTCAGAAGAATCAAGGCTGGATGGTGGCGATCACGAACATGATGTTCGAGCGCACGATTCATGGCGGCCGCACCGACATGATGGTCGAGGTCCGTCAACTCACCGACCTCGCCAAGGAGGTGGAACGCGACGGTCGTCCGGCCTGGGAAGACAGCGCGGTGCGGCAGAGTATCGCGCGTTTCGCGTGTGAGGCCAGCGCGCTCAAGTACACCAGCTTTCGTCAGCTCACCCGCCAACTGCAAGGGCTTCCGCCCGGCCCCGAAGGCTCCATGATGAAGCTGGGCACCTCGGAGCTGAACCTGCGGATACAGACGTTCGCGATGGAGCTGCTGGGTCCCTATAGTCAGTTCGAGTATCAAGCGGAGGGCGCGATTGATCGCGGCAAGTGGTCGCACCGTATGCTCGCGTCCCGACGGAGCACCATCGCCGCTGGGAGCAACGAGATTCAGCACAACATTATTGGCGAGCGGGTCTTAGGGCTGCCCAAGGGATGAGGGCAAGTCAAAAGTCAAAAGTCAAAAGTCAAAAATATCGAAGAAAACCTGGGAGCGCGGGCGTCTCGCCCGCTTTCACCCAAGGAGAAAAAGCATGACACCACAAGTGCTGACTGATGGACTCAAGTTCCCCGAAGGACCGGTGTGGGCACCGGACGGGACGCTTTACGTCACCGAAATCGGGGGTGGCTGCATCACGGCGATTACCCCGGATGGGAAAAAACGGACCTTCGCGGAGACCGGCGGTTCCCCCAACGGAGCCGCACTGGGGCCGGATGGTTATCTTTATGTCACCAACAATGGTGGCAAGGTGCCGGGATATGTCCAGCGCATCGACGCCCACGGCAAAGTGGAGACCCTCTATGACCAGTGCGACGGACAGCCGTTCCACGGTCCCAACGATCTGGTGCTGGATACCCACGGCGGCTTCTACTTCACCGATCCCGGCGCGCTCACGCGCGAGGGCACCAAGTTTGGTCATCTCTATTACGCCCGTCGCGATGGCAGCAAGGTCACGCGTATGCAGTACCTCTTTCTGCTGCCCAACGGCATCGCATTGACGCCGGATGGAGCTACACTGATTGTGATGGAGTCACTCACCAGCCGGGTGTGGGCGATTCCGATTGAGAGTCCCGGCGTCTTGGGCCAAGTCGATGCCGGTGCCCGCGCCGGGAGTCCACGTGCCTGGCCAGTGTCTGGGCTGTTGACCACCATCCCCCAACCCTCCGCGCCGGATGGTCTCTGTCTCGACGAAACAGGTACGATGTTGATCTGCGCCCACAATGCCGGCGTCGTTGCTGTCCACGCAGCCAACGGTTCAGCACTGTCACAGATCGCGGTGGAAGACCGTCGGTTGACCAACTGCTGCTTTGGGGGTGCCGATTTTCGCACGCTGTATATCACCGAGTCCGGACTCGGTCGCGTGGTCACGGTCCGCTGGGAGCGAGCGGGGTTGCGGCTGAACGATCATTAGTGCTTGGCCAAAAATAAGTTACCGATTTGGCTTATTGGGTGCCACTGCTGGCTTGTCCAGCAGTGCGATATAGCGCTACCGAGCAAGACACGTAGAACGCACGAGGAGCACGGCATGGTACATTCTCTATATTTCATTACGCGAAAGCCAACGATCAGCGAGGCGGAATTCCATCGCTACTGGCGGGACGTTCATGGTCCCATTGCCAAGCGGATTCGCCAATTGGACGGGTATGTCCAAAGCCACCGCCTTCCCTTCGCGGGGATGAACTCGACGTATGATGGCGTCGCCGAGGGGTGGCTAAAAGATGAAGCCGCGATGGCGGGGTTGCGCGCGAGTGCCGAATACCTGCAAGGCGCATTGGCGGACGAGCCCAATTTCATTGATATGAATCGCGTCGAAGGGATGCTGACCACCGATCACGTGATCCTTGATGGTCCATCATCACCATCCCAGGTGAAGCTGATCTTTCAGCTCAAGCGTAAATCGGGCTGGTCGCTGGCCGACGCGCGAAAATACTGGATTGAGGTCCATGGACCGATCGTGAAGAAGCTGCCTGGACTCCGACGCTACGTGCAAAGTCATCTGATCGACGCGGCGTACACGTATGCCGAGCCGAAATGGGAAGGGGTCGCGCAATTGTGGGTCGATGATGTCGCCGCCATGCAAAATCTTCTCGACTCCCCGGAGTTCAAGGACGGGGCGTGGCCAGATGGAGAAAAGTTTCTTGATCTGAGTAGCGCGCGAAGTCTCGTCGCGGAAGAACATCGGGTGATATAACCACGACCGCTCCCCGCGCTTGTCACCTGCCGCGCGCTAGACTATTTTCGCCCTGCGCTGAAGCAGGCCACACCAACAGCAACAATACAAAAGGGAGGATCACACAATGGCTGAACACTGGCGAGACGTGGCGGAACGAGTCCGTAACTGGGGCAAATGGGGGCCGAACGATCAATTGGGAACGCTGAACTACATTACACCGGAGAAGGTTGTGCAGGCGTCCCGTCTGGTGCGCACGGGACGAACGATTCCACTCAGTATCCCCATCGACGCCTACGGCCCACAAGGGGCGCATGGCTTTCGTCGTAATCCCATTCACATCATGTCGGTCGATGGTGGCGATGAGAACGTGGCCCGGCATCTCGAAGGCTGGGGCGGCAGCACCGAGGCGCAGATTCGGGAGTTCTGGAAAGGGCCGATGCGCTTTAATGACGACTACATCATCATGCCGCTGCAAGGGAGCACCCAGTGGGATGCCCTCTCCCATGTGTACTACGATGGCAAGCTCTACAACGGCTATCCCGCTTCCGCCGTGAATAGCTTTGGGGCCACCAAGGACAGCATTGACCAAGTCGCGGAACGGGGACTGATTACCACCCGTGGTGTGCTGCTCGACGTGGCGCATCATCGCGGCGTCAAATATCTTCCGCCTAATACCATCATTTCGCCCGAAGACTTGGACAAAGTCGCCCAAGCCGAGGGAGTCACGGTTGAGGCCGGTGATCTCGTCATCGTGCGTACCGGGTGGCGGGTCAACTTTCTGGAGACGCGCAACGGCGAGGAGTGGGCGATCCACTCGCCGGGCCTCAGTTGGCGCTGCGCCGAGTGGTTGCATCAGAAACAAGCGGCGGCCGTGGCCAGTGATAATATCGCGGTCGAAGTGTTCGCCTCGGAACTCCCGGATGCCGGGCTGGTGTTCCACTTGCTCACCATTCGTGACATGGGCATGATGCTGGGTGAGATTTGGGACCTCGAAGAGCTGAGTCGCGATTGCGCCAAGGATGGCGCGTATGCCTTCCTGATCGCGGCGCAGCCCTTGCGGTTCTCCGGCGCGGTGGGGTCGCCGGTGAATCCCGTCGCCATCAAATAACGGCACCCCCGTAAAGGAGCAGGTCATGAACATTGGACTCTTATTTCCGTTTCGTAATCCGCCGCAGTGGCGCAAACCGTTTCCCCAGTTTTATGCCGAACAGTTACGGCAAATGCAGATCGCCGAGACGCTCGGCTATGACACGATCTGGCTCACCGAACATCACTTCGCCGAGGATGGCTACTCGCCTTCCTTGTTGCCCATCGCGGGCGCGGTCGCTGGTATGACTAGTCGGGTGCGCATTGGCACCTTTCTGTTGCTCTTGCCGTTACATAACGCCGTGCGCGTGGCCGAGGATGCCGCGACAGTCGATATTCTGAGCAACGGACGTTTTGATCTCGGACTTGGCCAGGGCTACTCGCCCGCGGAGTTCACAGGCTACGGCATTCCGCGTAGCGAGCGTGCATCACGTATGGAAGAAGGAATCGAGGTTATTCGCGGCATGTGGACGCAGGACCCCTTCTCCTATCAAGGAAAGCACTACAACTTGAAGAACATCAGCATGATCCCCAAAGCGCCGCAAACACCGCACCCACCGCTGTGGGTCGGCGCGGGCACGCGCAAAGCCGTCGAACGCGCCGCGCGGCTCGGTTGTCACTTTCTGGGTGGTGGCGACGCGGGTTCGCAAGCCACGTATGACGCGGCGCTCAAGACCCACGGACGTGATCCCAAGGATTTCCACGCCGCGCAACTGCGCTGGGTCCATGTCGGACCAACGTATGAAGAGGCATGGAGTGATGTTCAATACCATTTGCACTACATGTTGAGTCAGTATGGCGCGTGGGTCGCGGCCGCCAAGGATTTTCCCGGAGCCGAGAAAGCCGCGCAGTTACCCCCGGCGACGGAACTGCGGAATGTGACTGAGCAGCTTATTGGCCGCCCAATCGTTGGCACGCCTGAGCAAGTCGGGCGACAGATCGAGGCGATGACGAAACAGATACGGACCACGCATCTGGTGATGGGCATGCACCTCCCTGGGCTCGACCCGGCGAAGAGTCAGCGGTCGATGGAGTTGTTCGCCAAGGAACTCATGCCGGCGTTGCATTAAGGGAATCCGTCTGATCTCACACGATCCCTCTCCTAACCGGGAGAGGGGCTTCTCGCACACGGCTACGCATACAACTGTGTGTTGTCGATATAGATCAAATAGTCCCGAATCCGTTCATTCTTCAGCTTGAAGACATTGGCGAAGGGTACGCGCAATTGCGTTCCATTGTGGCGCGTGTAGGTCACGGTCCCGTGGCAGACCACCGCGTCAGGCACCGCCCAGGTGTCGGTCAGGTCGTGACGAATAGCCGCGATGCTACGGAAAAAAGTGGCCACGCCATCACGTATAGTGATCTTTCCTTTTAATGGCTCGGCATTGCCAAACACGAAGACCGCGTCGTCCGTAAGAAAACTGGCGAACGTGTTGGTATCGAAGGCGTCAAGCGCCCGAAAGAGCGTGGGAATCCATGCGGGTGTTGTCATCTCGTTTGTCCTCCCTTTTGACAATAATGGTGAACGACCATTTCCAGGCGAAGATTGGCAGATTTTCGGTAAAACGGAAAGGGTTGCATGCTCCGTCCAATCCTCCCCATTGCCAGCGGTTCCCTGATTGCGTAGATGTCATCGCCAGTAAGGGGTTCAGAAGGGAAGGCGACATCACACCGGATGCGCTCCACGTGTGAGTAAACCTGGGGCACCCGCGCACCAGACGATTCTTGAGGATGCCGAGAATGCCAATGATTGTTCTTCACGCCGGGGTCTGTGAGCAGCAACTCTACGTCTGGGGTGAAATCGCCGCCTTGGAGCAGATGCGTCCTGCTCGACGAGGGAAGTCCGCAACACCGCATCGTGTCCTGCCCTACAATGCTGGAGTGGAACAGCTCAGCACCGCGCTGGCCAGCGCGGGCATCACCCTGCCCGTGAAACCTGGCGCGGAGTCGCTGTGCCTCTGGCTCCCCACCGTGCAGGATACGCCACTGGCCTCCAGTGCATTGATCGCGGAGCCGCCCGCATCGGTCGCCAAGGCCACGCTGGCTCCGTGGACCGTGACCGCGATCCCACTCACCATGCCGCACGCGATTGAGATCCTCTGTGCGAGCATGGGGAAACCGATACTCACTCCTGGTGTGGTGGTCGGGAGCGACCTGGCCTTCTGGGCGACGGTGCTACGCTTTGCTGGCACCCTCACTGCCCAGCACCAGTTCCTGCCTAGCCTGGCATGGGAGCCGGGGAAGTATCGCGCGCACTGGCAGCCGGTGTTTGTTGGCGCGATGAGCGAAGGAGTAGCGCTCTTGACCAAGGCGATGCCGCACGCCTGTCGCGCCTTAACCCGTGAAGCGCTCACTCCCCCACAAACTCCGGCGGCGTCCGTGCTGACAAGCACGATCGGCGCGATGGTCGATCAGCTCGTCCGCTCGACAACGAACGGCACGGCGGTCACGCTGGCCGCCCCCGCCGTGGGCCGTCGGCAACGGACACCACATGCTCCCTCATTCAATAGTGTGCACGATCAGTGGCTCTACCGGTTGCGGACGGGCGACGGCACGATGGATGGGGAAGCGGAGGCATTATCCCAGTTCGTCGAGCAGGTTGGTGAATGGCAGCGCCCCATCGCGGTCGAGGCGGCGACTCCATTTCGTTTATGTTTGCGGCTGGAAGAGCCCCCGCCTCCTGGCGAGGAGAGCCTGGCACGTGGTAGCGCCGGTCGCGAAGCTTGGTATGTCCGGTATCTGCTGCAAGCGACCGAGGATCCCAGTCTGTTGCTGGAAACCCAACAAGTGTGGGGAAGCACCAATGGCTCCGCTAAAAATGGCCACGCCACTCGTGGCCACGCCACTCGTGGTCGCGCCAGAAAAGGTGCTGCCGCGCTCCAACAGCATAATGACTTTAACGTGCGGGAATATCTGCTGGGGGCCTTGGGACAAGTGACAGGGATTTGCCCCGAGGTCGAGGCGAGTCTCAAGACCGCGACACCCCAAGGCTACGCGCTGGATACTACTGGAGCCTATCAGTTCCTCACCGACAAAGCCCAAGCGCTCGAACTGTGTGGAGTGCGGGTGCTCCTGCCCGCGTGGTGGACACGGAAAGGGACGAAACTGCGTCTGGCGGCTCGCGCCCAGGTACAGAGTCCCCGGCTGCGCGGCAACAGTGGCCTCTCGCTTGATGCGATCGCCGAGTTTCAGTGGCAAGTGGCGCTGGGTGATGAAGTTCTTTCACTAGAGGAACTGCAAGCGCTGGCCACACTCAAACAACCCCTCGTGCGCGTCCGTGGCCAGTGGGTGCAGATGAGCGCGGCGGAGATCGAGACCGCCCTCGCCTTTTGGAAGAATCAGGCGGCCACACGTGCCTCGGTCCGTGACGTGGTCCGCATGGCACTGGGTGCGGGCCAGCCACCGGGTGGGATGGAATTCGATGGCGTAACAGCGGAGGGTTGGATCGCCGAGTTGTTGGACCAACTTGACGGGCGCGTCCCCTTCGCGGAATTGCCGCCCCCGCCAGGGTTTCACGGCACGCTGCGGCCTTACCAGGCACGCGGATATTCGTGGCTGGAGTTTCTCCACCGTTGGGGGCTGGGGGCCTGTCTGGCCGATGACATGGGGCTGGGGAAAACGATTCAGACGTTGAGTCTGCTCCAACGAGAATGGGAAGGCGGCCACAAGCGTCCGGTGCTATTGATCTGCCCCACTTCCGTTGTCGGCAACTGGTCCAAGGAAGCGGCCCGCTTTACGCCGGACTTACCGGTGCTCGTGCATCACGGCCTGACCCGCACCAAAAGCGCCGAGTTCATTACCGCCGCTCAGCAACACGCGCTGATCCTTTCGAGCTACGCCTTGCTGCACCGCGACTTCGCGATCTTGAAAGAGGTGCCGTGGGCGGGGGTGATTCTGGATGAAGCGCAGAACATTAAGAACCCCGAAACCAAACAAGCCAAGGCCGCGCGCGCGCTCGTGGCGGACTATCGTGTGGCCCTCACCGGCACACCGGTTGAAAACAACATCGGCGATCTGTGGTCGATCATGGAGTTCCTCAATCCCGGCTTCCTGGGCAACCAAAGCGAGTTCAAGCGCCGGTTTTTCGTGCCGATTCAGGCGCGGCGCGACCCGGATGCCGTCACGCAACTCAAGCGGTTGACGGGACCGTTCATCCTGCGGCGGCTCAAGACCGATAAAAGCATCATCACCGACCTGCCCGAAAAAATGGAGATGAAAGTCTTTTGCACGCTCACCAAGGAGCAAGCCTCGCTCTACGCGGCCGTGGTCAAGGAAGCGGTGCCCACCCTGGACGCCGCCGAGGGAATCCAACGGCGTGGGGTCATTCTGGCGACGTTATCCAAGCTGAAACAGGTCTGTAATCATCCCACGCAATTCCTGGGGGATAACTCCGAGTTACTCGGTCGCTCCGGTAAGCTGGCGCGGTTGACGGAGATGCTGGAGGAGATCATTCCGCTGGGTGAACGGGTGTTGATCTTCACCCAATTCACGGAAATGGGCACGCTACTGCGCCGCCACCTCCAGGAGCACTTTGGCCGCGAGGTGTTGTTTCTGCATGGCGGGACGACGAAACCGCAACGCGATCGGATGGTGGAACGATTTCAAGCGGAAGGAGAAGGGCCGCAGGTGTTTCTCTTGTCGCTCAAGGCCGGCGGTACGGGCTTAAACCTGACGCGGGCCACCCACGTCTTTCACTTTGACCGCTGGTGGAATCCGGCGGTCGAGAATCAGGCGACCGACCGGGCCTTTCGCATTGGCCAAACCAAGAATGTGCAAGTGCACAAGTTCCTCTGTATCGGCACCCTGGAAGAAAAGATTGATGAGATGATCGAACGCAAGCAGGCGGTGGCCGAGGCCGTGGTCGGCACGGGCGAGGGCTGGCTCACGGAGTTGTCAACGGTGGCCCTCAAGGAACTGTTCGCCTTACGGAAAGAGGCGGTGAGCGAGTGAGGAAGTCTCGGAGTCTCGGAGTCTGGAGAACGAGTAGCCTGGATGAAGCGGAGCGGAATCCAGGGAGGTGGGTGGGAAATCCACGGAGCATCCGGGATTCCACTCCGTTCCATCCGGGCTACGGGGCTGACTGCTGAAAGCTGAGAGCTGAACGCTAAGCGAAGGAGCACACGTATGTCTCGTGGTTGGGGTTCTTATTATTTTGAACGGTTCCCGCCTTCACGGCCTCGTGCAGCCAAGGGGGGCATCAAGGCCCAAAGCAAACGTGGCTCCTTTGGCGAGAGCTGGTGGGCGAAACGGTGGATTGGCGTGCTCGAAAGCTTCCAGCTTGGAGCGCGCTTGGGGCGTGGCCGGTCGTATGCGCGTAGTGGGCAGGTGCTGAACATCACCATTGAGAAAGGGGTGGTTACGGCACAGGTGCAAGGCTCGCGTCCCACCCCTTACAAAGTCACGATCAAGCTCAAGGCCCTTCAGAAAGCGGAGTGGCAGAACTTGGCGACGGTGCTGGCCCAGCAAGCGATCTTCACGGCCAAACTCCTGGCCGGCGAGATGCCTCAAGATATCGAGACGGCATTCCGCGAGGCGGGACTCGCGTTGTTTCCCGCCAAGCAGCAGGATTTAGAAACTGATTGCTCCTGCCCGGACTGGTCAAACCCGTGCAAGCATATCGCCGCCGTGTACTATCTGTTGGGGGAAGAGTTCGACCGTGACCCGTTCGTGCTCTTCAAGCTGCGCGGCATGGCGCGCGAGGAATTCATTCCCTTGCTGGTCCACGGGGAGCGGCAAGACAAAAAGGATGGGAAAAAAGGAAAGGCCGCCACTCGTCCGGTGCCAGTCAAAGCCCCTACGTTGCCACCTGAACCGTTGACGACCGATGTCGCGGCCTTCTGGGGACGAGGCCCTGTCTCGGAGGACATGTGGGGGGCCGTGCGGACGCCGACCACGCCAGCAGCGGTGGTGAAACGGCTGGGCAATTTTCCCTTTTGGCGTGGCGAAGAAAAGTTTCTCAGCGCGATCGAGCCGCTCTATGTCAATGCCTCCGCGCGGGGCGAGGAGGTGATGCTGGGGTCACTGAACAGCGAAACGACAGTTCGTGCGGGAAAGGAAGGGGGGACGCGATGATTGATGATCCCAATGTTGTCTCACAGCTTATGAAGGAAATGAAAACGCATCTGCCGATTCCCGCGCAAGTGACACCTGAACTACGGCAGATGATACGCAAGCAGAAGGTCCTCATTCCCGCCAGTCGCCAGGTGCAAATTGACCAGGTCTTTTACTCTGGTGATGAAGGCGGGATTGTGTGTGGCCTCGCGTTTCCTGGTGCCGGCGACCAGGCCTTCGTGGTATCGCTGACACACTTGCGCATTGCTAATGCGCATCCATTGGCAACCGCGATCCGCGACTATCAACGGGCCCGTGTCAAAAAGCTATCGTAGGGGAGGTGAGGTATGGTGAGGGAGTCCTCCCCCGTGGACAATCTCGTTCTCTTCTCAACGGTGTTCCTGTTCAGGATTGCGTGTGAGAAATCCTTCCGCCGCCGCGGTCAGGAGTCCGCAGTCCGCGCAGACGAAGTCAACGCCCGCCGTCACCGTTTGCCGCCCAAACCGAGACTTTTCACATTCAGCAGGAACCGCAAGCGGGCGGCAATACGGTGCAATGGACGGTTAGATGACATTCTTTCATTCTTCCACCGGCCTCCCTACGATAACTTGTCTAGGAGCGCCTTGGCGTCTTGCAAATCCTTCGTATCAAATCCTTCCGTGAACCAGTTGTAGACAGAGGCTAACATCTCGTGACCTTCTTTTTGTCTGCCCTGTCGCTGCCATAGCTTCGCCAGACTCATCACCGCCCGCAACTCCAGCAACTTTGCACTCTGCTTGCGGGTAATCTCAATAGTACTACTTTGTTAGAGTAGGGAATTTCTGATACTTGTGGCGCATGAACACCAGGAAAACGCAGTCCAAGCAAGAGCGGATGCCCCAAGTGTCCCA
>JABFSC010000342.1 GCA_013140885.1 Deltaproteobacteria bacterium
TGGTCAACCAGGCCACGTTGCGTATCCGCTTCTCTTGCAGTGTCGCAACGATGGTACGCAGCTCCGTGGCGAATCCATCCGCGACCGTGCCTCCTCCCCAGCCATCATGTCCAGTGAGAATGCGACCTGTGTGGGCCGAGAGCGGCACGCCAGACACCACGATTTTCCAGGTCGCGGTTGACGCGGCGAGACCGTCCAAAAACCAGCGCAGTTGCGCGGGCCCAAGCATGGTCTTGTCTGGCCCATCCGGCTGGAGATTCGGGCTGCGATACTGCCGCGTGTCGAGCAGAAACAGCTCCACATGCTTCCCCCAGCGAAACGAACGATAGAGGCGGTGTGGCTCTTCGGGTTGTCGATTGAGCGGAAAATAGTCAAAAAAGGCGCGTAAGCCGATGGGCGTCAGCGGTTCACTGGGGCCAGAAAAATCGTTCTTGACTTCGTGATCGTCCCAAATGGGGTACAGCGATGTGCTCGCGAACAGCTCTTTCAAGAACAGGTCTTCGCGTTGATAGCGATATTTCGCCCAGAACTGTTCTTGCGTGACGGCGGCGAAATCCGAGCCAGGCGCATTGGGCGGTGATGGACACGGAGAATCGGCGTAGATCGTATCGCCCCCGAAGATAAAGAAGTCGGCTTTGAGCGCTGTCATCGGCGCGAAAATGGCGTAGTCCGGTTGGCGACAAAACCCTTGGCCACCCAAATCACCACCCCACAAGAACGTCACGTCGTGTTTCCGTGTGGCGAGCGGTGCCGTGAGGAAGGTGCCGGATACGGCGTCTCGCGGTTCCGACGACTGCGACCACACGCGATACGCATACCGCGTGGCGGGTTGTAGCGCGGTGAGCGTGACCGTTCCAGTAAAATCCGTTGCGGCTGATACCGTTACCGTTCGCGTTCCTACTGTCGTCGCGAAACTTGGATCGGTCGTGTATGCGACGGTGAACGCGGATTCGCCGTTGGTCCGCGCCCAAATCGTCGCGCTGGTGGCGGATACTTCACCACTGGCAACCCCATGCGGAAGCGCGACCGCATGCACCGCCGCACTCCTCAGCAAAAACAGTCCAGTCCAGGCGATGACAACCATCTGGTGACGATACCGTTGTTGACCCATAGGGCATGGCCTTTATCATGCGACCGGTCGTTTGGCGACACGAAAGTCCGGGTCCACAAAATCCGTCGTCTGGAGGTGCCTATTGTCGTGGTTATCAGCCTTGCTGCTGGGGATCCTGCAAGGATTCACAGAGTTTCTGCCCGTCAGCAGTTCAGGTCATCTGGTGCTCGCGCAGAAACTGCTGCCGGGTTTCTCGCAACCTGGCGTGTTGTTCGATGTCACCATTCACCTCGGGACGCTGGTGGCGGTCTGCGTGTACTTCTGGAAGGATTTATGGGCACTGCTGATGTCCGTGCTCCCTGGCCGCGAGCCGGGGCAGGACACCGCCACCAATCAACGGCTGCTCTGGCTTCTCTTCATTGGCTCCCTTCCGACCGTTGTCCTCGGTTTACTGTTTCGCAAACAGTTCGAGGCGATGTTTGATGACATCATCGGAACGGGCATCTGGTTCATTATCACCGGCGTTTTGCTGTTCATCACCGATCGCGTGACGATAGCAGAGCGGCCCATGCCCGCCATGAAAAGCTCGGATGCCCTCATCATTGGGCTAGCGCAAGGGCTGTCGATTATTCCCGCCTTGTCACGCTCTGGAGCGACCATCGCCGCCGGTGTGTTCTTGGGCCTCGAACGGGGCTTATTGGTGCGCTACTCCTTTCTGCTGTCGATTCCCGCCGTGGGCGGGGCGTTTCTGTTGGAACTGGTGTCGCATCGACATGAAACGTTCCCCAGCGCGGATCTCTTCGCCTATGGCATCGGGACGCTGGCGGCCTTCGTGGTCGGGTATTGGAGCATCGCCATCCTCTTGAACCTGACGCGATCGCGACGGCTGTCCATGTTCGCCTACTATTGCTGGGCGATTGGGGTGATGACGCTGGTGGTGGGGAGTCGCTGAAAAAAGAAAGGCCCGCAGGGTAAAAGGAGGGGAAACCTGCGGGCCCTTGAGCACCGCTCAGGTGGGGAATACCTGTGCGGTGAAACTGTTCACTGCGTGTAAGGTACCAGCGTGTCGCCCCTGAAGCAACATAAGCAGGGTAAATAAAACTTTTATTTTTTGTTAGCGTTGCTACTGAATAAGCGATCATTTGCGCGGGGAAAGGCGCAGGGCTTTCATCATCACGTGGGCGATCATGTTCTGTTCCTGGACGCCGTGAAACAAATGCGCATGAGGGCCAGTGGCGAAAATGGCCACGTCCTCGCCACCATGCGTTTCCATCGCGAATGGCACGATCGCTTCCTGGAGATACTGAGGATCGGTGGTATCGACGTTGGTCAAGTCTGGCCGCCCGTTGGTGATGCCACTGAAGCGATCCGGGAAATGTGGAAACGACTTCGGACCCGGCGGGACCGGTTCCTTCCGTGCGGCATCGTGAGACTCGCCCGTATAGCCGGGGCCGTTGGCATAATTCAAGGTCGTATACGGAAGTCCGAGCAGGTCGCGGGCCAGCTCGGTTTTGTTCGCTTCCATGACTTTGCCGAGGATTGGATTGCCGCGTTTGGGATAGCCGGCGATGCTAAAGACGTGGCTGTGGTCGGCAGTGACGATGATGAGCGTGTCGCGCGGATTGGTGCTGTCCTTGGCGAGCTGCACGGCCTTGGCCAGCTCAATGGTGTCGGTCAACGCTCGATACGCATTGCCCGCGTGATGCGCATGATCGATCCGGCCACTCTCGACCATGAGAAAAAAGCCCTTTTTGTTCTTGCGCAGAATGGCGATCGCCTTGGCGGTCATCTCACTTAACGAGGGCTCGCCCCCGGTATCGTGCGGGCGATCATGCTCGAATTCGAGATGTGACCGTTCAAAAAGGCCAAGGAGATGATCCGTGGTCGCGGGGTTGATCTCGGCAAACCCGGTCGTATTCCAGACAAACGCGGAGCGGGGATATTTCGCGAGCCATTCCGTGGTCAGGTTCCGCTCATCCTTGCGACTGCCGGTCTTCTCGGCATCTTCCGGGTCATTGAGTGAAAGGGGCAGGAAATGTTCGCGCCCGCCACCGAGCGCGACCTCAAGGCCATTGCCGAAAGGGAACTCAATGAGCTGTCGTGCGATATCGGGCACCGTCGCGCCAGCGGGGAGGTTACTATCGCCTTCCCAGTCGCGGTCCGAGATGTGGGCATAACAGGCGGCTGGGGTTGCATGGGTAATGCGCGCCGTCGAGACCACACCTGTGGAAAGGCCCTTCTCTTCAGCCATTTCGAGGACCGTCTTCAGATGATGTTGCTTAATGATCTCGCCATTGAGCTCGCCGAGTTTGACGAATTGATCGACGGAGATGAGGCGGTCATTGGTCTTCACGCCTGTAACCATCGCGGTCATGGTTGGCGCGGAATCGGGGGTTTGCTGATTCGCGCTATAGGTCTTTGACAGCGCCACGTAGGGGAACTTCTCAAAACTCAGCTGGTTCTCTTCGCCACTGTCACCGCGCTGTTGTCCGTCGAGGATGCGCGCGGCGGTGATAGTGGAAATTCCCATACCATCACCAACAAAGAATATGACATTCTTGGCAGGCGCGGTGTTGCGCGTGAGGCTCGCGGCTTGTTCAACCGCGTGCTGGCCGGCGGTGAACCATTCCTGGGGGGTTGTGGGGCCAGCGGCGTAGGCGGCTACAGTAGTGGAGGAAATAAGGAAAATGACTCCCCTCACAATGGCAGTGACCGTGCTCTTCATAGTTCCTTATCTATGCAGGCGAGATGCCCGCGCTTCCAGGTTCTACTTCGCCGCTTGCGGAGGAGCGATCACGCCACAGGCCATGCGCGCCCCAGCATTGCCCGTCGGGTCGGTGGTGTAATCATCCGGCCCAGCGTGTAGCACCAGCGCCGAGCCATCGGCATCCGCGAGGGTGTGGTCGCCTGCTGTCAATGTGACATGCGGAATAACGGTTTCGTCGATCACGGCGCCGCTGTCGGGAACGATGACGTTGGGCAGGTCGCCAGTATGGGAGCCTCCCGTGTTAAGCAGGCCATGCTTCTTGCTCATGGGATTGAAGTGCCCACCGGCGGTCGTGAATTCCGGGCCTTCGCACTTGCCCACCGCGTGAACATGAAACGCATGAGCCCCCGGTGCGGCCTTGGTGAGCGCGAGCCGCACCAGCACGCCATTGGGAATTTGCAACAGTTTCGCCGTGCCGACCTCTTTATTATCGCCACTGTTGAGTGTGACGGTCCGTGCCTCGGCCCACGGGTCTTTCTTCTCCTGTGCCTCCGCGGTGACACCCAGCAGGTGCATGGCAACGATCAGAGCGGTCGAAAACCTGAGTAATTTCATGGCGTTCCTTCTCCTTTGATGCTGGGGTTATTCTCCGGGAACAAAAACCTTCATGGTCCCGGCGCGGAACTCCAGGGCGCGTTCCTTCACTATTTGTGGATAGGTGTGATAGAGCTGCCCGCCGAGACCGAGGAACGACTCCACGTCCATGTCGTCTAGCTCAAGCGCGGCGATGGCCTGGGTCGCGGCCTCCTTGGTATGCGCTGCGAGCAGGGCATCATATATCTGCTGACTCTCCGATAATTGGAAGTCGTCGCGGCTGGGAAGCGTCTGGCGGTCCTGCATGCTCTGGGGGAAAAATTCCAGCAGATAGCGGAGCGCCTTGAGTTCGTGACGTTGTTGGTCGAGTTTGCGAATCATCGTGACCACGGCGGGTCCTCCAGAGGGTTGCGGTTTTTCCATCACGCGATAACATGCAACCCTATGGCGGTTACGGAACATAAAGGCAAGGCCCATCGCGTCGCGCGGTGCGCGATCATCACGGCGAGTGACACCCGCACGGAAGAGACCGACACCAGCGGCCAAAAGATCAAGGACCTCCTGGCCGCGCACAATCACCCCGTCGTGTCCTATCAAATCCTCAAGGACGAGCCGCTTCTCATCACCAACGCGGTCCGCGCCCTGCTTGATCAAGCCGATGTTGATGCCATCATGCTCAACGGCGGAACCGGCATCGCGCCGCGCGATTCGACTTTCGAGGCGATTCAAGGACTTCTGGAGAAAGAAATCAGTGGCTTCGGCGAACTCTTCCGCATGTTGAGTTATCAGGACATCGGCTCGGCGGCGATGATGACCCGCGCCACGGCGGGAGTCGCCAAGGGTAAAGTGGTGATCTCATTGCCAGGGTCCACTGGTGCCGTTGAACTGGGCATGACCAAACTGGTGATTCCCGAACTGGGACACATGTTGTTCCTCCTCCGAGGCGAGAGACATGGGCACTAACACCTCCGCGTCTCCGCGTAAGCAATTTTTCCCCGAGGCCATCCGTATGCGGATAACACTACGCTACTTCGCCGCCGTGCGAGAAAAACTTCGCCGGAGCGAAGAAGAGCGAGACCTCCCGGCGGGAGCCACGGTGCGCACGGTGTGGGAGATGCTGGTCCAGGAACATCCCGAACTCAGCGTGATGGAGAAGTCGATGTCCTTCGCGGTCGCTCAGGAATACGTTGACAGGGATCACCCCCTTCAAGATAATGACGAACTCGCCTGTATTCCGCCGGTCAGCGGAGGACGGTAGCAATTGCGGATTTGGGA
>JABFSC010000130.1 GCA_013140885.1 Deltaproteobacteria bacterium
CAGATCGTGGACACCAACTCCACGTGGCTGGCGCAACGGCTGACGGCGTTGGGAGTGAACCTGTTCCACAAAGCCGTGGTGGGCGATAATCCCGAACGCATGCGCGAGGCGCTGACCCGCGCGCTTGAACGCGCGGACATCGTGATTACCAGCGGCGGGCTGGGGCCCACGCAAGATGATCTCACGCGCGACGCGGTCGCCGAGGTGACGGGACGCAAGCTCATTCTGCACCCGCCATTCCTAGAGCAAATCGAGCAGCGCTTTCGCACGCGCGGGTTCATCATGACGCCCAACAACGAACGGCAGGCGTACATGCCGGAGGGGGCGATTCCGGTCAACAATCCCAATGGCACGGCCCCGTCGTTCATCGTGGAAGACCCACGCGGCAGCATCTTTGTCCTGCCGGGCGTGCCGTTTGAATTGAAATGGCTGTTCGACAACGAAGTCGCGCCCTACCTGCGACGCAAATTCTCCTTGTCCGAGATTATTACCTATCGATTGCTCAAGGTCGCTGAACTCGGCGAGAGTCGCGTGGACGATCTCATGGGGCATTTGATCGCCAACTCACGCAATCCCACGGTCGGCGTGCTGGCGCATCCGGGGCAAGTGGATATTCGCATCGCCGCCAAAGCCGCGACCAAAGAGGACGCCTTGCGGTTGATCGAGCCGGTCGAAGCGGAGATGCGGCGCTTGATCGGCCACCATATCTTCGCGGTCGATGAGGAGACGATGGAGGACGCGATTGGCGCGCTGCTCCGCGAGAAACGCAAGACGATCGCGGTGTGTGAGGATTTGACGGGCGGATTGATTGCCGAGCGGTTGCAGGAAGCCGAGCCCGAACGGTTCCGGGAAGGAGTGATTACCAACAGCCAGACTCCACTGCGGCGTTTGTTGGCCTTTTCGCGTCAGCCCGCGCGAATCGAGGAGTTGTGGGACACGCCGCAGCAGTTAGCGGAGGAGCTAGCGTGGGCCGTGCGGGCGCAAGCGGGGAGTGACTTGGGATTGGCGTTGTACTCACTGCCTGATCTCACCGACCGTTCGCAAAATCTCGCGCGTGGCCAATCGTTCATGGCGATCACGGACGGCACTGGCTTTAAGCATCGGCATTACAACATGGCCGGGCGTGGCCGACCCGACCGGACTCGCATGAGTTTCAATGCGCTGGCGCTGGTGCGATTGGCGTTGTTGGAGGGGGTGGCGTAGACCACTTACGCAAAGTTCCAGACTTATGAATGAAAGTAAGCAGTTTCACATTTCGCGGCAGTTCCAAGCAAAAGCTCCTTGGATATCCCTGTTCTTATTGGGAATGATTGTCTCGTTCTTGTTCCTTGCTTTTTGGGACATGGAAGCCAAGAAGATTCCTTTTTTGCTCGTAGCTGCTTTCGCTCTGGCAGTGCCAATTTGGGTATGCAGTCGCGATCTCTACCTCTGCTGGTATGCGGACAAATACACACTCACGGTCGATATGGAGGGAATTGAACTGCGTGCTCCGCGGAAAAAAGACATCCGGCTGGTATGGTCGGATATCACCGAGGTCACTCGTCCCTCGGGTCGTCTTGGCGCGGTGATGCTGAAAGGAATATCGGAAAATTCCACATTGCGACTAGAGACAGGCTTCGACGGATGGAACGAAATCGTGACGTTTCTGGAGCAGACGCCCGCAATGAAAACAAGCGGTGCTTTTCCAGCGACATTTCAGTTTAGGCTCGCTCGAAGTTTTTTAGAGCGTACGTTGTATCTCGCGATCGCGTGCCTCATCCTCTTGGTGGTTGCCGGACCCCCTCTTGATAGATCCATGATCGTGATGCTGTTTGTAATCCAAATCATTTTCCAATTCGCTTCCCTTGAATCTCTTCTCCGAGGACCTCGCAATCTCGTTGTTGACACGCTGGGATTTTCGTTCCGCAGAGGAGCTATCAAGGGTCGAGAGAATTTTGCTGACGTCACTGCGATCTCTCTTCGTCCGACAATTTCCGGTGGGGAGCTGAGCGAGATTGCAGTTGTCGCGACTCTGCCCAGAGGAAAAGAATTATCACTGTACCCTCCTACGTGCGATCCTTTTGCCGTCTATCGCGCCTTACGGACCGTCTGGGAGCTGAGCCATACAAAGTAGACTAGGAAAAAGAAAGCATTTCCCGTCAGGATAGGCCGTAACCTGTCAACAAAAGAGGACACTTCTTCACCCGTCATGGGTCTCCTTCTCCCGCCATTGTGGATTCGACAAAGCTGGATTCTCCGCTATCGCTCTTCCCCTTTCCGTCGCTATGGGGCATAACTCTTCACAGTATGATGAAGGAGACGAACAGAGATCGAGCCGCGGTTCGGGCGGCATAGAAACTGCTGTGGGATTACCCTTTGATCGCAAAAGATTCCGAGGAGGCACAACATACATGGCCACAGTCATGGGGGAAATTCTGGAGCTGATTCAAGCCTGCGCTGCTGGCGATCTCACTGCCCGGCGCCAGTTTCAGGACGAATATGGGGAGGACATCTACAACTTCCCCGTGAAAATCTATCGCCTCCCTCTCGATGAAGCAGGCGACTTCTATCTCTACGTCTTTGAGAACGACCGTATCTTCACTCGCATGGCCACGTTTGCCGGTCGCAATAACATTCAATTTCGCACCTTCCTCTCGTACTACGTCCTGAAACATCTTTTCCTGGAATGGCGGCGGACTCAGAAAGAGGTGGATACGGTCTCGCTCTCCACCCCGCTTGGTGGTTCAAGTGAAGGTGGACAAGTGCTCGAAGATGTCCTCCCCGATCAGAGCACGCAGGAAGCCGAAGAGGCGATAGCGTCGGAA
Source organism: Deltaproteobacteria bacterium (assembly GCA_013140885.1). Lineage (GTDB taxonomy): Bacteria > Desulfobacterota > Binatia > Bin18 > Bin18 > JABFSC01. The sequence goes on from JABFSC010000130.1 coordinate 2,805, forward strand.
AGCCGGGAAGCGAACGCAATATGGGCGGCGCTCACTCCAGAGGATCGCCTGGACCTCAAGTTACTCTCGCTGATTGAGTGTGACTTAACCCCGGAGGATGTCCGCCTCTTGGCAAAGGCGACGGGACGGTCAATCCAAGAAACGTTGGCTGTGGTCGCCGAGGTGCAGGAAGGGCTCAAACGTAAGGATGAACGCATCTCGCAATTGCGAGACGACCTGGACTCGGTGTGGGGATGGATTCTCCTCCGGCAAAAAGAGTTGCAAGAAATTACTGAAAAAATTCGCCGTATGGGGGAGACACCGAATGCCACCACCGGGAAATTGCTCCAGAAAAAACAGGAACTTGAGCAGGCCCTGGTCAAGCGTTCCCGTCAAAAAGAAAAAACGCTAGAAGAATTACGGAGTTACAAACTCACAACCCCCTATAAAGACATCGCCCGGCTCCTCAACCTCACCGTCGGAACGGTCTGTTCTCGGATTTTTCGCCTCCGCGAACGCCTGACCCGCGAGTTTGGCGAGGCTGTGGCGTGTTAGGAGCATGTCTATGAACACGACCGCGCATTGCCCACTACCTCTCCTGCTCTCCCAATACCTAGACCACGAGGTGGACGGCAGTGTCGCACGACAGATTGAGGATCATGTCCAGACATGCCCGGATTGCCACACCCAGCTCCGGCAACTCGAGCGGGCGGATAGAGGAATGAAGGCCATGCGCGCGAACAAAGCTTCCGTGGTAGCCACCCCTGATCACGCACCATCGTCGGCCTGTCTCGCCTCCGAGATCATCACTGCGTACGTCGATCGTGCGTTATCGCGCGAGGAATCGCTCCGCGCGGAGAACCATTTACACACCTGCGATTGGTGTGTCGACGAAGTCGCGGAGGCGACCCGCATGGTCGTGGCTCTCGCGACACCACAGCGGTTCTCGGTCCCGGATGCGCTCAAGCAGAAAGTCGTCGCCGGCTGGGAACCTTCACGAATGACGAAAACTCAAAAAGTCATTTCGCGGTTCGTGATCCAGGTCGCGCAGAGAGGCATGGCGCTCATCGAACACCACCTCGCACCACCGTTCCTCAACGTCGAAGAAGTGTTAGCTCCCGCTGGAGCCTACCGAGCCAGCGAAGGAACACCCACCCTTGATCTCAATATCAAAACCGAACAAGCGGAAATCCACGTCACCTCCGTGCAAGAAGGCGAAGGGATGTCTCTGCGTCTGACATTTCTTGACCTGACCCAGGAGGCGTTGGCCGGACAACGCATCTTTTTGCGACAACAGGGCACGCCCATTTTCTCCGCGAAAACGGACCCGCAAGGAGTCCTGCGCACTCCGCATTTGGAACCTGGCACGTATGAAATCGACTGCCCGGCAACCCAAGCTACATTTGCCCTCGAAGTCCGCTCGTAATTGTTCAGCCAGCACTGACATGTGAGCGCTCTCCAAGGAGAGAAGCAATGCAGTCTACTGACCAACCTCCAATCCACCTGACCATCCTGCGTAGAGGCGACACGAATATCGTGGACCTTGATGATGTAGGTGCGCTGATTCCTCGGAGTGAAACCCAAGTGGACGGCGCGTTTCTGCGGGAAATCGCCGAGGAAGTCGTGCGCTTAACGGCTCCGGGGTATCACCGTGGAGAGGGTCTTGAGGTCCGCGGGAGACTCGCGCAAGAGCCAAAAGCCGCCGTGCAGGATTTACAACGAATCGGCAGCCTCATCTATTCTCATCTGTTGACTGAGCCGGCACGGAAAAAACTGCGTACGGCGGATCCTTGTGCACTCTACCTCCGACTCGATGAACAGTTGATCCATATTCCGTGGGAACTATGCCACGACGGAAAAGAATTTCTTGCCACCAAGTTTCAGGTTGGTCGGCAAGTCATCACGGGAAACCCAATTCCGACTCCAACCGCGAAACGCACGGTGACGGGAACGTTGCGCGTCCTTTTGGTCGTTGATCCAACCGAAAGTCTGCCAGAGGCCGGAAAAGAAGCCGAACGACTGTCGACCCTTCTCGATCATATTCCTGGGGTTGAAGTGACGCTCATTGGTGGACGTGGCGCTCGGAAAGTACCTTTGCTGTCCGCCTTGCAAGACCACGACGTCGTGCACTTTGCTGGGCATAGTTATTATGACCCGGAGAATCCGAGTCGCAGCGGATGGCGCTTGGCTGAAGGTGTCCTCACGGCTGGCGAACTCAGTAAGCTCACAAGACCACCCTTGTTGGTGTTTTCTAATTCCTGCCAAGCGGGAGCCACCAGCGAATGGGACAGTGGCTACCATTACGAAGGACAAGCCTTCGGCATCGGCAGCGCCTTTCTCATGGCGGGGGTGAGAAATTACATTGGCACCTTTTGGGTAGTCCATGATGAGGAAAGCGCGCTCTTCGCCGCGACGTTTTATCAAGGAGTCGTCGCCGGTCTCAGCTTAGGAGAGGCGCAACTCAAAGCACGCCACGAGATGATTCGCCAACGAGGCTGGGAGAGTCTCACGTGGGCGAGCTACATGCTGTATGGAGACCCCGCGTTTACGTTGTTCGTCCCAGAAGAGCCCGCGTCACTCCCAGTCGTGAGTCCTCAGCGACCAGTCGTAACGACGCCACAAGAGGAGGCGACACGCCCTCAGCTGGTGTTCACGGAACCGGTCCGTCGAGGAGGCATTCTTGCCCATCGCTCCACCTACATCGTGCTGTTGTGTCTGGTTTTTTTAGGAGGCGGTCTGTTCCTCTCACGCCTCTTGCCAACGGCATTAGCGCCAGAGTCCACAAGCGTTGTCCCACTGTCGATCGCCTACGAGCGCGCCTTTGATGACCTCCG
>JABFSC010000113.1 GCA_013140885.1 Deltaproteobacteria bacterium
GGGTCACCCGCTCCAGCGCGGCGTGCTCCAGTGCCGTTTCCCGGATATGGACATACCGCACTTCCAGCTCTTGCCACGCCTTGATCGCCGCCGCGATCTCGCCGCGCGCTTCGCTTGCCTGCGCGTGCTGTTCCGCCGCGAGCAGAGTCGCCCACTGGTCGGCGACGCGCCGTGGGGCCTCGTGCCGTTCGGCCCCTTGCCGTGCTTTCACCGCAGCCTCACGCGCCCGCGTCACGGTCCGCTGCAACTCGCGCTCGGCCTCATGAATGGCGGTGTCATAGAGCACTCGCGCCTGTTCATACGCCTGCCGCGCGGGCGCGTACTCGCGCGCCTGGAAACGCTGCTCCGCGTGTTGGTGGCGTTCTCTGGCTTGACGATACGAGGGATTCGTTTCGCTCTGTTTCCCAAACGCCGCGGCACGTTGCCGTGTCGTCTCGGTCAGTTGCGCACTGGTCACCGTGTCACGCCGCAGCGATTCTGTCTGGGCATGTTCACGTGCTTGATGGTACCGTGCCTCGGCGGCTTGATATGCTTCAACCGCCGCGAGAAATTCCTCCGCGCTCAGGGCACGCTCGGCCTGTTGCATCAGGGTCCATGCTTCCTCAAAAATCTCACGGGCCAGCTCCTGGGCTCCGGCCTCTCGTGCGTCCGTCTGGGCACTCCACGTTTGCTCTTTGGCGATGCGCGCTTGCTCGCGTCCCCGCTGTTCTTCCGCCTCTTGTCGCTGACGTTCCGCGCCTTCCGTGCGCGCGCGGTCGTAGTCCCTCTCGGCTTGAGCATACGCGGCGGCGGCGCGGTCGTAGTCACCGGCTTGGCGTGCCGTGTCTCCTTGGGTTTCGTGTTCGTGCGCGACCTGCCACTGCGCGTCCGCCCACGAGCGGAGAGGTCGCGCCTGCTCCTTCACCGTATGGACCCGTTGCCGCGCGGTCTCGGCTTGCGCTTGCGCGGACCGCGTCAGCGCGGTTTGACGTACCTGCTCCCAATGCTGTCCAGCTTGCCGATACGACTCAATGGCCGCGACCAACTCTCCCTGAGCTTCCTGGCTCCTGCCGACCTCGTCGGCGTGCTGTCCGGCGGTCCACTCGGTTAGACACCACCGTTGCGCGTCAGCCGCCTCCGCCCCCGCGCGTGCGGTGTCCGCTTCGCGCCGTACCCGTGTGACTTGCTGCTGGAGGCGCACTCGTGCGAGCGCCCGCGCCGCCTCCTCATATTGCTCCCGTGCCTGCGTGAATCGCTGTTGCGCCCCGGTGAACTCATTGGCGGCCAAGAGCGCTTCGGCTTGCTGACGGAACTGTTCCGCTTGCTGGTATCCCTCCTGTTCCTGGACTTCAGGCCCTTCCGCCTGCGCACGGTGTTGGGCGGCTTCCACATCGCCAGCGAGAGCGAGCACCTCTTGCCGACGCTGCTGGACCCGCAGTGCCTGCCGTTGCGCCTGCTCATATTTTTGTTGCGCGGTGAGGAAAAATTCGCGGGCTTGCGTGAATTCCTCGCGCGCCAAGGCACCCGTCGCGCGCTGTTCATTGGCGCGCCCTTCCTCGAAGAGCGACGCGGCCAGCGTCTCGGCACTGTCGGTCGCGGCGGCCTGTTTGCTCGCGTGCGCGTGGGTCCGCGCCGCCTCAGCCTCCTCTTTCAGGGTTTGGCGATACGCCAGATCGCGCGCATCCTCGAACAAGTCACGTGCTTCCACGTACAGCGCACCGGCTTCCGCATACTGGCGCTGCTCCCACGCCTGTTCCGCCCGCGCGTGCGTGGCGTGAGCGGACGTATAGGCGGCGGCGGCCCGCGTCTGGGCGAGGTAGCGGTCCGCATCCGCGTTCGCGTTGGCCGCTTCTTGCCGATTCTGTTCCGCTTGTCGCCACAGGACCGCCGAGACCGCCTCTTCCATGGCGCGCGTGAAGCTCTGGAGCGCCGCGTGGTAGGTCTGCTGGGCAAGCGCGTATTGCTGATGACGAACGTGTTCTTCGCCAGCACCTTCCTCGACAAGCCCTTGTTCAAAGAGCGCGGCCGCGACCTGGCGGGCGCCTTCTTGCTCCGCGCGTGTACGGGCCTCGCGCACCTGGCTTTGTAACGATGTCACCATGCGCCGCTGTCGCTCTTCTTCCAACTGCCGAATCTGCGCTTCGATTTTCTCGATCTCACTCCGCTCCTGGACAGGCTGCGACACCGCCGGTGGCGGTGTGGAGAGCGCCACCGTCTTGGTCTCATCAAGCGCCAGCCAACAGGCTTCGAGATCGCGCGACAGGTCCGCCATGCGCGGATAGCGCTTGGCGCGGTCCTTGGCGATCGCCTTGGTGACCACCGCGGCGAACGCGGGGGGCACGGGGCGATCAAAGGCGGGGATATTTTCTTGCGGGTCGTACAGCACCTTCCCCAGCACCGCATGCTCATCAAGACCCGCGAAGAATTGCTTGCCCGTGAGGATCTCATACATCACGATCCCCAAGGAATAGACATCGGCGCTGCCTGAAAGCGGTTCATGGCGGAGCTGCTCTGGGGAACAGTACTTCCACGTTCCGACCATGACGCCGGTTTTGGTGCGCGACTCCCCATCGTCCAGTTCCTTGGCGATGCCAAAGTCGAGCACCACTACACGACCAGTGTGGTCCTCGATCATAATATTGGTCGGCTTAATATCACGATGGATGACCGGCGGGGTTTGGGTATGGGCATACTCCAAGGCGCTTGCTACCTGCCGGGCAATTTCAAGCACCTCGGACAGCGACAGGGGACCCTTTTCATAGAGGTATTGCTTGAGGGTCCGTCCCTCAATGTACTCCATGACAAAGTACGTCAGGTTGAGCGCGTCATCGCGCCCCGTCCCCAGCACACGGGCGATGTTGCGATGCTGCAACCGCGTCATCAGCACGGACTCTTGCTCGAAGCGGGCGACCATATCTTGGTCTTCGAGCAGGTAGGCCGGCAGGGCTTTCAAGGCCATGACCGTCTGGTGCTCAACGTGGCGGACTTTGTACACCACGCCCTGCCCCCCTTGGCCCAATTGCCCCAGCTCTTCGTATTTCCGCGAGATGACTCTACCCATGCGCGTGATTACCAAGTGATCCGTGACGCGACAGTGGATGCCGCGGTGCTAACTCTGCTCGTATTGGAGGACGATGACTGTACAGTTGTCAGGCCCCCCACGATTGTTGGCTAAGTTGAGGAGGGTATCACATACGGTGCGGAGGTCGGTGCTCGCATGGGTCACGGCGTCCAGTATTTCTCCAGCTTCAATCACCCCATGCACGCCATCGCTACAGAGGACAAAGATGTCTCCAGGATTGGCCGTTTCAATGCGCACCGCCGGGTGGACTTCCAGTCCGATACCCAGCGCCTGAGTCAACACGTGGCGATGTGGCGAGGTTTTCGCGTCATGTTCGGAGATTTTCCCCTCCCGCAGGAGTTGTTGGATGAGCGAGTGATCTTCGGTCAGTTGATCAATTTGTCTCCCCCGGACCCGATAGACGCGACTATCTCCCACATGACAGATACTGGCCTGCTGTCCCCGTTCCTCGAACAATAACGCGGCGATGGTGGTGCCCATGCCGGTCAACTCGGGTTTTTGACGGCTCGTGCCCAGGATTTCTCCATTTGCTCGCTCCGCCGCGATCAGTAACCGTCGCCCGGCAAGGGAACTGCGCCCCTCAGGGTCCAATATGGGAGTCAAATCTTCATCTTTGGTCTCTTGCAGAGAGGTCTGCATGGTCTCCACGGCTAATTGGCTGGCGACTTCTCCGCCCGCGTGACCTCCCATCCCGTCCGCCACGACGTAAAAAGAGGTGGCGGGAAAAAAGCCAAAGGTATCCTCGTTTTTCGTGCGCACTTTCCCGACTTCCGATTTTGCTGCTCCGCGAATTGGCACGGTCTCCTCCTTACTTCTATTCTTTGGGTGACATTGCCCGCATCTGCTGTGCGCCCATGCGTGCTAGCGACTCCGCATCATCCACTGACCATTACGTTTGTCGAGCTGAATCGTCGTCCGCTCTGGATGCACGACGATCTCCCCATCAATCTCATCGACCCGCGAAAATGAAACCGTCGCCTCGGTACCCGCGCATTGAATGTCCCGATCCGTGAGCATCACACGGAAGGATTGATATTCCTTGAGGGTCTGCGCCACACTGGCGGTGTCCATCCGCGCGATGGCCCCGAGGGAGGCAAGGGTACGCACGTTCTTGGTCTCCCAAGCACGTCGGTAGCTCTCAAGCCACGCGCGCACGTCTTTGTCGCACTGGGTCATCGCACGAGAATCCGGCGCGGTCTCTTCGGGGGAGGTCACGGCTGGTGGGGGTTCAAGCTCTCGGACATCAAGCGACCATTGGCGCGGGAGGCTTTTGATTCCTTCCGCGGTAAGCGCCACGACCGAAACTTGATAGCGCCCGGCGCGGTCCTCGGAAAATTGAAACCGTCCCGCCTCCTCCGTTTGTCGCACCGTTTCATTGACACGCCATTGGTACTGAATTCCTTCCGCGCCTCGGGTCTGACTCGACAGTTCCGCGAGCGCGGAGAACTCGACCATCTGTCCCGTTTGGGTCCGTACCCGTTCGTCCTTGGGTTGGACGCGCACCCACCGCAAGGACGGAGCTGTCGCTTTCACCACGACATCCCAACGCTCTTGAATTTTCTCTCCCGCCGCATCCTGAATTTCCACCGTCACCTGATGCGCGCCGTCACTAGTGGGCGCGTGGAACTGCCAGGTCCCAGTCTCGCCCGTGTTGACTTCGTCGCCATCCAGCAGCCAGCGGTAGGTCAGCGAACCATCTTTATCTGGATCCTTCGCGTTCACAACAAAGGACTGGGTCGCCCCGGCGACGACATGAACCGGGGAGCCAAGGCGTGGCGTCGTTGTCGAAATAGTCGGGACCCGGTTGACGTTGAGCACCCGCACCCGCCACTCTCGTTCGACTCTTTGGTCGGCCTCGTCACGAACCACAACCTGGACGGATTTCCGCGCTTCCTCGGCCTCGTCAAACTTGGGTGTATACCGCCACGTGGCCTCGGTTGATTGCTCCACGCCGTTGAGTGTCCAACGATAGCGGAGCGTCCGGCTGTCACCCTCGTCAAGAGTCACGGAGAAAGGCAGTGCTTCTCCTTCCTTGAGCGTCGCGTCCGCGCCCGGTCCTGGTTCAGCCTGGCGAAGAGTGAGTGGGCGGAGTTGAGGCGGAGGGGGCGGGGTTGCCGTCGCGACTCGTGGCTCCGCGCTTTCCGTCAGTGGCGTCTCTTTTGCCACGGGTGCAGGAGAGGCAGTTTCTGTGGGAGTCGCTTGCGCCGTGGACTCAGAAACCTGCGTGACTTTCTCACGCGGTGTCGGGGGAGAGACTGTCACTGTTGGTTTTTGCTCATGGGATAGCGGAGGGGTTGAGGATGCTTTCGGAGTCGCGGCCATGCGCTCGGGCTCCGTCGTGGAACGAAAGCCCAGCAGATAGCCACCAATCACCAAGACGAGCGCAACCCCGACCCCTATGATTTTCCCAATGGGTAGTGCCATCGGTGGGATGGATGACGGAGCGGGGACTGGAGGAGGAGGAGCTACCACCCGACGGGGGGGAGGGCTCGCGAGAGGTGCCGCCGGTCGCGGTTGCGTCTGGACTTGCTTGCTGGCTGGCGGAGC
>JABFSC010000238.1 GCA_013140885.1 Deltaproteobacteria bacterium
GGGGTGGTGGGGTTGCTGGGATGGGACGTATGGACCACATAGGTCTCATAGGACCCATACGTCCCATAACCCCCATCGCCCCCGAAAGTATACGACCATGAGCAACGAAACCTTTCTCCCCCCACACGGCAATTACGCCGAACTCCTCTCCTTCCAGAAAGCCGAAGTCGTCTACGACATCACCTTTCGCTTCGCGCACAAGTTTCTCTCTCGCGGCGACCGCACCATCGACCAGATGGTCCAGTCCGCCCGCTCCGGCAAGAAGAACATCCTCGAAGGCAGCAAAGCCGCGCTCACTTCCAAGGAGACCGAGATCAAGCTCACCAATGTCGCTCGCGCCAGCCTTGAGGAATTGCTGGATGATTACCGCGACTACCTCCGTGCCCGTGACCTGAAAATTTGGGACAAGGACTCCAAGGAAGCGCACTACGTTCGCAGGCTTGGCCGCAAGAATCCGCAAACCTACGAAGACTACCGCCAGTTCGTGGAAACTCGCCCACCCGAAGTGATCGCCAACATCGCCATCTGCCTCATCCACCAAACCAATTATCTGATTGACCAGCAGCTCCGCCGACTCGAACAAGATTTCGTGAAAGAGGGTGGCCTCCGTGAGCGCATGACCACGGCTCGTTTACAGTATCGGAATAGGACACATGAGTCGGATGAGTCGCATAAGACCCATAGGCCACCCCCGAAGAAACCTGCTCCGCAAGGAGGTCAGCCCTGAGTCACCCAAGGCTGGTTCCCCGGACTTTTATCAGCCGACCTGGACTCCTTAATCCCACCGTGCTAAGCCCGCGCCATACCGATGCGGAGGAGGATAGGGCCCGGTGGCTCTACCGGTCTTCAAAACCGAGTTGCGTGGCGTAACGCTGCGCGGATGGTTCGACTCCATCCCTTCTCCGCCACCTCTACTCTGGCACCAGTTCCTCAGCCCGAAATATCCCACGCAGATCAAGCAAAAACACCCCATCGTGAATCCGCCCCAGGATCGGTGGCTCCGAGGCTCGAAACCGCGCGGCGATCTTGTCCGCGGCAAGATGCGCATGTCGGATCGCGATCGCGCGACTCACGAGATTCTCCTCTGGCAGAGCGCCACTCCCAATCTGCGCTTGTGTCTCCTCAACCGTGATCGTGAAATTTTCGCCCAGTCGCGCTTGCAGCAATGGAAGGATTTGCGCCGCCATCGCGTCCATCTCCGCCGACGGGCGCGTCAACCAACGCAAGGTCGGCAACGCCATGACAAGGTCCGGTGCTTGGCGGTACAGCCGTAACGTCGCGCTCAATGCCGCGAGTGTCAGCTTCCCAGGACGCAAGGCGCGCTTGAAAGGATTTTTCTTGATGCGGGCAATGAACTCCTTGCCTCCAACGATCAATCCGGCTTGTGGTCCGCCTAACAACTTGTCTCCACTAAAAGTGACCACATCCGCGCCGCTGGCGACACGCTCGGCGACCACCGGCTCCTTGGGGAGCCCGTACGCGGACAGGTCCACTAACGCACCCGCGCCTAAGTCCTCCATCACTGGAATCTTGTGTGTACGGCCCAGTGCCACCAACTCATCAAGCGTGACACTACTCGTGAAACCGATAATCCGATAGTTACTGGGATGCACTTTGAGCAGCACGCCGGTCTGCGGCGTAATCACCTCGGCATAATCCGCGATGCGCGTGCGATTGGTCGTGCCCGCTTCACGGAGTATCACTCCACTCTTGCGCATCACATCGGGAATACGAAAGGAGCCACCGATCTCAACGAGTTCTCCGCGTGAGACGATCCCTTCCTTGCCTTCCGCTAGCGTATTCAAGGCGAGGAGTACCGCCGCCGCGTTGTTGTTGACGACAGTCGCGGCCTCAGCCCCTGTCAAAGCCAAGATGTCGTCTTCAATAATGTCATCGCGGTCGCCGCGTCCGGCTTCGGTTAAATCGTACTCCAACGTCACCGGGGTACTCGCGACACGAACCATCTCCTCAATGGCGGCTGGTGCCAACAACGCGCGACCGAGATTGGTGTGCAACACCGTGCCCGTGGCATTCACGACCGAACGGAGTGGAGAACGATCTTCGTGGGTGATGGCGGTCTCGATTTGCCGTGCGATGGTGGCATCGTCGGGCGTCGTCGTGATTGATCCCGCGAGTATCGCTTGCCGCAAAGTGGCAAGGACCGCGCGCGTCTTTTCCGTGACATACGCGCGGTTATAGCGCTGGAGGACATGCGCGAGCGTGGGCGCGGCGAGGAGCTTCTCGACCGCGGGCAGAGTGCGTACAATGGCGCGCGATCTTTCTTCTGGGGTGTTCATGGTGGCGCAGATTCGCACAGGGTCTTGCCCCTTGCAACCGTGCGGATGGGAGATTAGCTTTGGGCCGGAAATGGGGGTGTTATGACAACAACCGAAGTACATTATCGGACAGTTCTGAGTCAGCACGAAGAAAAAATCCTGCTCTTCCTACGCGCTTTCGAGGCGCTGCAAGAAAAAATCCACTTCGCCAAGGTGACGCAACATAAACAAGAGTTATTTGACCAGGTGGGTGACCTGTTTCCCCCGCTCAATGCGCAGCTTGATGACCTCACGCCACCACCTGGTCTGGAAAAATTTCACCAGCAATGGCGTGAGGTGGTCGAGCACCTAGATGATGCCTACACCTCTTTTCTCACCGGGTCGGAGGGGAATTTCCTGGTCGCCTATTTTCAGAGCCGGCGGGCGTTTTCCCTCGGCAAATACGCGCTCTACAATCTCAGAGCCCAACTCCCGACGCTCCAGAAATACTGGGTGCTGCCAGACATGGAATCGCGTCTCGCTGAGCTGGAGACGCCGGTCGCGGGTTCACAAGCCCAGACCGGGGTGATGCACCGACCAGCGACTGAGGTGCATGGAGAATACTCCCTCTATGTGCCGGAAAATTACGACCCCAGTCGCCAGTGGCCGCTGATTATCGCGCTGCACGGCGGGCATGGGCGTGGGGATGACTATCTCCTGACGTGGATACGGTCAGCCAAGAGCAAAGGCTATATCGTCCTGTCACCGAAATCGCTGGCGGATACCTGGTCGCTCCAGCAACCCGGCGTGGATATTCGTTCGATCCTGACCATGCTCGAAGAGTTGATGGATGAATACACCATTGATACTGGGCGACTTTTCGTCACCGGACTCTCCGATGGTGGGACCTTTAGTTTCGCCCTGGGGTTGAGTTGTCCAAAACTCTTCGCGGGTATCGCGCCAATCGCCGCGGCGGGTTCGTTTCTCGCGCTGCTGGACCTCCAGGCGAGTAAAACACTCCCCATCTACATGGTGCACGGGGCGCTGGATTTCATCTTTCCCGTGGCGATGGCACGCGCGGCCCACGACCTCCTCAAACAGAACAACTTCACCGACCTGACCTATACAGAGCTGCCCGACTGGGGGCACGCCTACACCTACTCGATCAACGACACTCTGGTCCTCCCCTGGTTTGAGAGCCAATCGTCTCGCCGTTCGACCTGAGACTTCCCTCTCCCCATTTTCCGGACGGGGAGATTTCAGAATTTCCGGTGAACCGCCGATACCACGGTAGGAGAGGTGAGAGAACGCCGAGGTTCTCAGGTTCACCTGTCGAAAGGGTAGGGTGAGGATACGATATGGAACCACTTGGGGTGATTGTGCTTGCCGCTGGTTTAGGCAAACGCATGCGTTCGGAGCAAGCCAAGGTTTTGCATCTGCTGGCGGGCAAACCGCTCCTGTCTCGTGTCGTGAGCGCGATTCAACCATTGCAGCCCGACCGTCTGGTGGTCGTCGTCGGCCACCAAGCGGACGAGGTGCAACGCATCTGTGGACAACCTGGCATCCGCTTTGCCACGCAACGAGAACGACGCGGGACAGGGGACGCGGTGCGCGCGGCGCAGGGCCATTTTGCTGGGTTTCACGGCGACATCTTGATTACCTGTGGCGATACCCCGCTGTTGACGACGGAAACCCTCGCACGGTTTCTTGACGGTCATCGGACCCGGCACGCGACGTTATCCGTATTGACCGTGGAACTAGAGGACGCGGGCCAGTATGGCCGTGTGATGCGGGCGCGCGACAGACAGATTGTGAAAATCGTCGAGGCGCGGGATGCCTCGCCCGAAGAACGCGCCGTGCGTGAGATCAATACGGGTATCTATTGTGTCAACGCCACCTTTCTCTTCACCGCGCTTGAACGGCTACATCCGATCAATGCACAAGCAGAATACTACCTAACGGATATTGTTGCCCAAGCAGTGACGGCTGGGTTGTCAACGCAAGCCGTCCTAACCGCCGATCCCCATGAAGTGGAAGGGGTGAATTCACGAGAGGAGTTAGCCAACATGGAAACAACCCGACAAGCCCAACTCCGTCGCCACTGGATGTCCCAGGGAGTGACGCTGGAAGACCCCGACACCGTCTACATTGGTGAAGAGGTGATCATCGGACAAGACACCGTCATCGGTCCCAACACGCAGCTCAAAGGGAAAACGACGCTGGGTGCCCGCTGTCGTATTGACGGAAGTGCATACATCGAAAATTGTCTCATCGGAGATGAGGCGCACATCCAATTCTCCTGCGTCCTCCGCAATAGTGAACTTGGGGAAGCGACCGTCGTTGGTCCGTTCGCGCATCTCCGCGGAGAAGTGGTTTTGGCCCCACACGCGGAGATTGGGAATTTTGTGGAAGTGAAGAGATCGTTCATCGGTGAGCACACCAAAGCCAAGCACCTGTCGTACATTGGCGATGCGGAAATCGGGCGTAACGCCAATATCGGAGCCGGGACCATTACCTGCAACTATGACGGATTTAAGAAAATGAAGACCAAGATTGGCGATCGGGTGCAGGTGGGATCGGATACGACGCTGATCGCGCCCATTACCATTCATGATGACGTGTACATTGCCACGGCGACCACTGTTCGGCAGGACGTACCCGCGGGAGCCCTGGTCTTCAATTCCCGCGACCAGCAAGTCCGAGAAGGATGGACGGCGGCGAAGCGGGCAAAGGAAGCGGCGAGGAAAAAAGGCGAGTGACTTTGTTGGGTCGATGAAATCTTTTGATTCGGGTTATTTTTCAATGGACCCAATGGGCAGAGAGGACATAAAAAATGTGTGGCATTATTGGCTACGTTGGTCATCGCGAAGCAGCACCGGTGTTACTGCAGGGCCTCAAACGACTGGAATATCGAGGCTACGATTCCGCTGGAGTCGCGATCTTTAATGGCGGTGGCATCGAAGTCCGCCGCTCGGTGGGCAAGCTGAGTAATCTCGAGCAATTACTGCGCGACGATCCGCTTCATGGCAGCGTGGGCATGGGACATACGCGGTGGGCGACCCATGGGCGTCCATCGGAAGCCAATGCCCACCCTCATCGCGCGGGCAAAGTGGTGGTGATTCATAACGGCATCATCGAGAATTATCTCGACTTACGTCACGAACTCAGCGCCAAAGGGCGCACGTTCAGTTCGGAGACCGATACCGAGGTCATCTCTCATTTGATCGACGAATACATCATCGGTGGCATGACCTTCATGCAGGCGACCCGCGCGGCGCTCCAACGCCTGCAAGGGGCGTTCTCGATTGTCGCCGAGTGCGAGAGCGAACCAGGCAAGATTCTGACCGCCAAGAATGCCACACCAATTGTGATTGGTTTAGGGGAAGGAGAAAACTTCGTCGCTTCGGATGTTCCAGCCCTGTTGGAGTACACGCGCAAAGTCATATTTCTGGACGATGGGGAGATGGCCGAAATTACCCGCGAGGGAGTGTCGCTGTCCACGTTCCAAGGCGAGCCGATTACCCGCGAACCCCGACACATCACCTGGGACGCGCTGACCGCGCAGAAGGGTGGCTACAAACATTTTCTCCTCAAAGAGATTCACGAACAGCCACAGGCGATCATCGACACCATGCGTGGGCGCTTACTGGTCAATGAAGGAGATGTGTCGCTCGGAGAGATTGAACAACATGCCGAGGTTCTTGATGCCATCAAACGGATTACGCTGGTGGCGTGTGGGACGGCTTGGCATTCCTGCCTGGTGGGGAAATTTTTCCTCGAAGAACTCGCGCGTATCCCGGTCGAGGTCGATTATGGGAGCGAGTTTCGCTATCGCCGGTCGCCGATTTCCCCGGATACGTTAGTGCTCGCGGTGTCGCAGTCTGGTGAGACCGCCGACACCTTGGCCGCGCTCGAAGGTGGGAAAGCCGGCGGAGCGAGGACGATGGCGATCTGTAACGTGGTCGATTCCTCGATTCCGCGCAAAGCGGACATGACGATTTATACGCATGCCGGACCAGAGATGAGCGTCGCCTCGACCAAGGCGTTCACGACACAAGTGACCGCCTTGTATCTGTTAGCGGTCCATTTGGGGCGACGACGGGGCGTGCTCGATCAAGTGACGAGCCGAAAACTGATTGAAGATTTGGTCAACCTGCCCAATCAAGTCCGTGAGGTACTGTCCAAGGACAAGCTGATTGAAAAAATCGCCAAGAAGTATGGGCATGCACGCGATTTTCTCTATCTCGGCCGGGGCGTGAATTACCCCATTGCCCTCGAAGGCGCGCTCAAGCTGAAGGAAATTTCCTACATCCACGCCGAAGGGTATCCAGCGGGAGAGATGAAACACGGGCCAATCGCGCTCATCGACGAGCAGATGCCGGTGGTGGTGTTGCTCCCCAAGGACCCGGTGTACAGCAAAACCTTGAGCAACATGAAAGAAGTGGAAGCGCGGGGTGGACGCATCATTGTGGTGACCGATGCGCCGTCACCGGAACTGGAAGAAATCGCTTGGGAAGTGATCCCGATACCGACGACGAATTATTTACTAATGCCGATCCTGGTGACCATTCCGTTGCAACTGCTCGCCTACCATATCGCCGTCTATCGCGGTACGGATGTGGATCAGCCCCGGAATTTGGCGAAGAGTGTGACGGTGGAATAGCGCGGACGATACGAGGGGCTAGGGGTTAGTTTCTGGGTAGCCTGGATGAAGCGAAGCGGAATCCAGGTTCCGCGCGGGACACCCCGGATTCCGCTCCGCTCCATCCGGGCTACATGGGATAATTTGCTCTGTAATAGATCGCTAAGTCCTTGAATTTCGCTAGATCGACTCAATTTCATTCTGGGTGGCGAAGCAACGCTTCACAACTGGCTTTTCTGGAAATCGCCCAACCCCTAGCCCCTACTTCACTCCCGCCAGCTCCCGCGCATACGCGGCGGCGGCGTTGAAATCGTACTCACGATAGGTTTGCAGCTTTTCGGCTTCCAGCGACCCTTCGGCGTGGACAGCGAGCACTTCTTGATAGCCACCGAAATCCGACGCGGTCAGGTCGGAGATCAAGTTCATCATGCGCAAGCGATGCTCAGTGGGAACGCCTTTCTTGCCACCGAGATATTTCTTCACATACGGACCAGTCGCTTCACTGCGCCAGTCCTCGACACTCGGCCCTGTCACCAACAATCCACCAGCAATGTCTTGCACCATCTGCACGGCGTCGTGATAGTTGGAGGCGAACTGATATTTCGCCACGTTGGTCAACAACACATTGGGCACGGCGATTCCCGGCGCCATGACCGCATGTTGATGCGCCGCCGCGATAATCAATCCTTGCACGGTGGCATGATACGCGGCGAGTTCGGTCAGCTTCTCGCGAATGTGTCCGGCATTTTCAATGCCGTTGTATTCGGCGATGGCACGGGCGGACCCGGCGAACAGTTCGAGCAGGGGCAGTTTATAGGAGACCGCGGTGAAGCGATGGAACTTCACGAAGGTGAGCGCCAAGAACCCAGCGGCCTCGGTCTCCCCGTTCATAAACACGCGATCCCACGGCACGAACACATCGTCGAATACCGTGAGCGTCTCCATCATTTTGTGTTTCGCGCTGATGGGGAAATCGAACGGATCCTTCTTGAAGCCACCATACGCGCTCGCCAGCAGCTTGAGTCCCTTGGTGGCGGCGGGGAGGGCGAAGGCGACGGCGTAGGCTTTGTCCTCGGCTTTCATCGCGCGCGTCGGCAGCACGATGACTTCGTCGGTATTGGTCAACACCGAGGTGTGCACTTTCGCGCCACGCACTACAATGCCATCGGACCGCTCTTCGACGACCCGCAAATAATAGTCAGGATGGTCTTGTCCTTGGGGGCCGAGGCTACGGTCACCTTTGACATCGCTTTGCGCGACGGCCACGCCATAATCGCGGTCGCGACACATCTGGTAATACTTCTGGACCCGCTCCTTGTATTCCGGCTTGCCGCGCTTGGCCATTTCCTCGGCGACAATGTGCAGGGCAAAAAGCGCGTCGGTGCCAATTTCCTTAATCAGCACAACCAGTGTGGCTCCCTCGCGCGTACTCGCGGAAATGAGCTTGCTGCGTTTGAGCAGGTCTTCGGCGTTTTGCGGCAGGTGAAAGTAACGGGAGTAAGGTTCCTTGGTTTGCGGATCGACCATGACGGCGAGATCGCGATAGCGTGGATCCTCGGACATCTGATAGTCGATGCAGGCATGGTCCACCGCGATCCCGATGATGGGATGCGTGGTAACATCCTGGACCAGTTCGCCACGATAGTACACTTCGCGGCCATCTCTGAGGCTGGCTTTATATTGTTCTGGCGTACGCAAACCCATGTTTCTTGCTCCTTTTCGGGGAAATAGCGCCGTTATACGGGCACGCTGTCGGCGTGTCCACGACCTTAGGGCCAGGGGTCAGGGGTCAGGGGTCGAAAGCTCCCAAGGGGTTTCTTCTTTTTCTATTCCTCCGTCCCCTGTCCCCCGTCCCCTGTGTTCTTCTTCAAATCACCACTTCCAATTGAAAAATGACATTATCCCGATCCCGCAAAAACCCGATGCCGTTAAACTGTCCGTCGAGATAGTTGTATTGCACCGTGAAACGGAAAGGATCACGGACAAACGTGACCCCAGGTTGGACCAGCCACGCGCCTTGCCAGTCGTACAGAAACACCAGCGCCGGAGAGACCGCGCCGGAAAAATACGATGTGGACACCGACAGCGTGTTGATAATCTGGTAGGGGTCGAGGTTCACGAATGCTTGGTTCTTGCGATGCGGATCGCGGACCGCGACGGCGAAATGATTGAAATCATAGCGCGGAGCGGCCTTGGCCAGCGGTTTGTCATTGAACGCCAAGATGTGCGAGCCGAATACCTGTCCGCTAATGGTGAACGACTGCGACGGATTCAGCAAGCGGATGTAGCGGTTAATGTCGAGCCCCAGAGACCAACGCACAACATCGGACCGGTCGATATTACTTTTGTACCGCAAGAGTGGCTTACCATTGGCACCAACGCCAACTTGGCGATACCCCGGAGTGACATTCCCGGTGATCGCCGGGCCAAGAATCTGGTTCGGCGCGGAATTGAGAAAGAACGGCTCCGCGTAGAAATAGGCCATTTCCGTCCGGACGACCGCCGAAAGTTTCGGCACGCTGAAACTCAGCGTCGCGCCGCTAATCTGCACCTTCGGGAACCATTGATTGGCGTGAAAGTTATCAACCAAGAAGCGCGAGGTTTGGCCCTTGGCGACCGCATCCTGAAACGCACCCAGGTTGATCGGTGCATTGCCCGCCCGGATTGGCGTGACAACACGGAGCGTCGGGGCATCCAGATAGGTGTAGTAGTGCGCGATGCTAAACGTGAAATCGCCGAGCACGCCGATGACGCGCACGCCACCACGCGCATCGGTGAAATTGCGCGCGGGTTTTTTCAAGAATCCGTTAATGCCGGGTGGGTTCGGCGTAGCCCACGGTGAGCCCGCGGGCACGGCTTCGGCGACTTCGTCGTCAAGCGCGACATAGCCTTCCAAGTCGATTTCCGAGAATGGTCCGCGACTGCCCAGGCCGTACACCATCCGCAACATGTCGAGCGGAATGCGGCGCTCATCAAGCGCGATGAGAAACCCACCGAAGCTGGAATCGAGCGGGTTGATTTGATCCATCAGACGAAAGACATCGGTCTCTCCCCACGAGAGATTTTGCCGCCCCAAGCGGATGAACAGTGGCCCTTTGGTGAAGTCGATATACCCTTCAAACAGGCGGTGACGATGCCGCAGCCGTTGGCGGGTGCGCAGTGGATCGCCGGCGCTATTGCGCACGAAATTCTCGCTGAACACATCCGGCCCGTAATCCCACACGCCATCATACTCCCCACGGTACGTGATGAAGTAATCCATGTCGTCGGGATCAAGATATTGCAGGGGGGCAAGGGCGTAATGGAGCGGCGCGATGAGGCCCTTGTAGCGGCCCGCGATCAGTTCGGTGAGATTATGCCGCAACTCCATCTGAATGAAGGTGCGGTTTTGCATCATATTGTAGCTATTGTATGGCGTGCGCAGCCGCGTGTTATCCGCCGCGTCTTGCGTGGCATACGTGCTGCGATTGTAGACACGTCCGTTGAAGCGCAGCGTTTCCTCTTCATCGAGAAAAATGGCCCAAGCGCATGGCGATTGCCCCACAATCAGCAGTCCGACGCTCAGACCCAGCCAGCGCCACCAGCGCCGTGGCCGTGGGTATCCGTGCATGTTGCTCCCTTCCTATGATGCCCGCGGAAAACTCTCCACACGGAACCGTGTTGGAGGCGGGGGGAGGCTATCTGAGATGGGGACCGGAGTAAAGGGGAAAATCGGGCGGACAGACGCCTCAGCTTGGCGTCTGTTGCGCGGATTCGAGGCTTTTCGCGGCATCCATCAGCTTGCGCAAATCCCACGAGAGCACCGACCCCACCAGGATCACTTGTGGGGATTGATTGACCAGGGCGTACAAACTCGTGCTCACCGGATTATGCTTGCCCAGGACCAGCGTTTGGGTCCCGGCCCCTTCGACGTGGAGGGAAATTTGCGTCTTTGGTGGCTTGAGGCCGTATTCAGCGAGTTCCCCGGCTTGCCCTTCCACATTGCCCAGATTGACGAGCTTCGTGAGCGACACGAGAAAATCATCGACGACCGCGGAAGGCAGCGGCTCACCAGTTTGCTCCCGTTGCCACCCTGCCGTCGTGCGCTTGCCGATGAGACGCTGGTCGTCGAACAGCACTTCAAGGTGCGTGATCTTGTCGGCGCTAAACTCGAAGACCGGGCGGTCCTGCTTCTCTTGTTGCGTTTGCGAGACAATGCGGGTTTGCGCGGGAGTGGTGACATACGTGTAGCTCCCCAATAGCACCGCCAGCGCCCCAAGCACCATGACTCGTCGGCTTTCCCGTGACCCAATCATCCTCGTTGCCTCCGTCGCGCGAAGACCACCATGCCAATCAAGAAGACCGCGAGGGGCTCAACCACCACCATCAACCAGAAGAACAGCCGCGATTGCCACGCGGTGAGATAGAGGGTCTGTTGCGGGGTGAAGTTGCGTTTGGTTTCCGGAACATTGGCGACTCGTCCGAGCGCGACCAGCTCTTGGCGGTCGAGCATCCACCCCACGGTGTTCATGAAGAAATCGACATTGCCGGGAATGCGCGCATAAAAATTGTCCGCGAAATTCGAGTCTCCGATCACGACAAGCTTGCCAGATTTATCACTACCAGTGAGGGCCACCGCCGCGACTGGCAATGGGCCACGTTCATCTTCCCCTTCCGCGAACACCAAGTCGTTCAGGTTTTCCACCCGCGCCCGATTCTTCAAGGCCCAACTGGTGTCGCTCGAAAACGCGAACGCTCGGGCTTTGCCGTTCTGGACACGCACGGGTCGCACCATCGGGAGAATCGGCTCGCCACGGGGGTCACGGGGAAACACCTCCTTGGAAAAGGTGCCGATGATCGGCATTAGCGGATCGCCCCCTGACATCTGTGTCTGACTATCGACCACGATGTCCTCGGCGAGAGCAAACCCGAATTGGTCAAGGAAGCGCGCGAGTTCTGGAACCGTGTAGGGGTCAAGCAAGAACAAACCATTGCCTCCCCCAGCGAAATAGGTGGACAGCGCTTGCAATTCGGTCGGCGAAAAATCCTCTTTTGGGCCGCTGATAACGACCAGGTTGGCGTCGCGCGGAACCGCTTCCGCCTGTCGTAAGGGCAGCGGACGGACACGATAATTTTCCGTTTCGAGCACGTGACGTAGCACGCCATACCCAATGCGCTCTTCCGAGTCGCTCAGATCGCTTTCCCCATGCCCCAGGACGAAATACATGGTTTTTTCCGATTGCATCACCCGCAGGATCGCGTTAAGCAGCCGCTCTTCGTCGCTCACCGGAGTGGTGACCTTATTGGTCGCGGTCTCCACGACCGTGGCCCCATACGCGGAGATGCCATAGCGTTGCGCCGCCCCTGGCGCGCGGTCGAGGTCAAAGAGCTGATACGAGAACAGTTGTGGACTGACCTCTTGCAACATCGTCATCAGTTCGGCGTATTTCTCCCGGTCCCCACGGCGATAGAACGTTGTCGCCCGCACAGGCTGTGAGAGCGCCCGCAGACTCTGGACGGTCACCTCCGAGAGACTGTACTTCTGGGTCGGGGTGAGGTCGAAGCGGAGATTGGTGCGGATGCAAAGCTGGCCGATGGAGATGACGATCACCAGCAGAAACAGAAACTCCAAACTGAGCAAGGCGAAGCGCCGGGTGGACTCGCGTCCCAGCACGCCGGTCAAACTCATATCGACAGGAGGAGCAGTTACCGTATCCCGCGCCATTTTCGCGACTCCAACGACTGTAAGGTGAGGTACAGAAAAAAGAGCGTCATCAACAGGAAAAACACGATGTCCTTACTGTTCACGACCCCCTTGGCGAAATCTTGAAACCGATCAAAGAGGGAGAACTGACTCATCACGCCGATGACCTGCGTGCCAATCGCTTCCTCGTTCCAGGTGAGAAACCAGAAAAATACCAGCAGCCCGTAGGTGGACATGGCGGACACAACTTGGTTTTCCGTGAGCGAGGAGATGAACATGCCACAGGCGATAAACGTGGCTCCCAGCAGAATCGTGCCCAGATACCCAGCCAGCGGTGGCCCCCACGCGAACTCATGCGCGGTGGACAGCAGGAGTGGATACGCCAGCGTCAGAGCGACCATCAGAAAAAAAATGAAGAAGCAGGCGAGAAATTTGCCAAGAATGATATGCGGGTCCTTGAGCGGATAGGTCCATAGCAACTCAATGGTGCCGAGTTTTTTCTCCTCGGCGAACAAGCGCATGGTCAGCAGCGGCAGGATCAACATGGTGACAAAGCGCAGGTCGAGAAAATAGTAGGTCCACAATGACGACGTAATATCCATGAAGTCGCCGAAGAGGTCAAAAAAGATCATGTCGGTGTAGAAGAAGTAGCCGGTGAGGATCAAGAAGGCGGTCATCAACGAGTACGCGATGAACGACCCGAAGTAGAGCCGCAGTTCTTTCTTGAAAACGCACATGAATTTCATAAGCACAAGTCGCGAGTTTCGAGTTCGAGTTCTCAGTTGCGAGGGGCTGTTCCGCAATCCCAAATCCGCAATCCTACTGTTCCGCCACCAACGTTGCCGGAGCGAGGTAGACGCCCGCGCCCGTGCCTTTCGATTGTTGGACGAGTTGCAGATACATATCTTCGAGCGTCAATTCCAGCCCACGCATTTCGAGGAGTCCCCACCCTTGCTGAAGCAGGGCGCGGCTGACCTCTTTGCGAATGTCCTCGCCCGTGTATTCAACGACAAACGTCACGGCGTCTCCATTCGTTTCTGGACCTTGGACCTTGGACCTTGGACTTTGGACCGTCTCGACTCGCGGCATCTGTTCCAACAGCCCGCGAATGCGCGCCTCCGGTCCTTCGACTTCGACTTGCAGGCGGCGCGTGCGTTGTAATTGGGCTCGGAGATCGGTCAGCGATTCCGACGCGAGAATCTTTCCGCCGTTAATAATAATGACGCGGTCACACACCGTGCTGACTTCGGACAGGATGTGAGTTGAGATGATGACTGTACGGTCCGCACCGAGGTCGCGAATAAGTTTGCGAATCTCCACGACCTGTTCGGGATCGAGTCCAATGGTCGGTTCGTCAAGAATCAATACTTCGGGCTTATGGACTAGCGCTTGGGCGATGCCGACGCGTTGGCGATAGCCTTTCGAGAGGTGACCGATGATACGATCACTGACCTTGTCGAGCCCACAGGCTTCAATAACACGGGCAATCTCTTGCTTACGCTCGCGCCGTGGGACATCCTTGGCTTCGGCGACAAAGTCCAAGAAACTCCGCACCGGCAGATCAGGGTAGACCGAGACGCGCTCAGGAAAATAGCCAACCATCTGCTTCACCCGATGTGTCTGCGTAACCACATCCAGGTCACCGACGGTGGCATGTCCCGACGTTGGCGGAAAGAACCCCGCCAGGATTCGCATGGTGGTGCTCTTGCCCGCGCCGTTGGGGCCGAGAAAGCCCACCACTTCCCCTCGCGGCACGTGAAAAGATATCTGATCAACGGCCAGAATGGGGCCAAAGCGTTTGGTGACGTTTTCAACCGTGATCATATTCGTTCTTTCACAACCCTTGGAGGTACAGGATTATTCCATTGCTTCACGTTTGTCCATGTTGCGGAGAGATGCGACCATTGACGCTCTACTCTTTTGCAACGTCTTGTTGTATGAAGGCGGGGTGAGCGAAGAACAGTCACTCTTTGAGAAACTCTATGAGGCCGGTGAGGAAGGATTCAATCGCTTTCTCACCGAAATGTTGTCCAATCCCACCGTCGCGACTGTCGCCAAGAAAGCGCTGAAAAACGCGGCGTCCACGAAAGGCAAGATCGACCGGAGCGTTGACTCCTTCCTGCTCCTTTTCAACATTCCGTCCAAAGATGACTACAATAAGCTGCTTGCCAAACTAGAGACCGTGCAGGGAAGTCTCGTCAACGTCAATATGAAACTCGACCGACTGTTGGCCGAACAACACAAACAGAAAAAGCCTCCGCGTCGGAAAAAAGACTCCGCACCGACTCCTCCCGGGCTCTAGGGGGTCACAGCCTGTCAATCTTAAGTAGTGGAATTTTTCCGTTGCCTTCTCTTTGTGAGGAGGAAGTCGACGTGTTATACTTCTGCCTACATGCAGGGGAGGTTTTTGAGGACTTATGAGTATACAGGCAAAATTCTTTCGTGTTCTTGGGATGCTATCGCTTGTGACCGCGAGTCTCACGGTTGGCGCGTCTTCGGCCACCGCGTGGGATGAAGACACTTTTTATAGCAAGACCATCATCGTCGCCCGCCCGTTCTCACTGCCAGAGAAACCAGGGGACCTCAATGCCCAGACCATTATTGGCTCGCCACGCCAGTATACGTTACAGAAAAAGGACACGCTGCTTGACGTCGCCCGCTACTTAGACCTGGGCTACAACGAAGTGATCGGTGTCTATCCCACTATGGACCCGTGGCTCCCGCCTTTTGGGGAGACGATTCAACTGCCAACCTTCTGGATTCTCCCGCAAAGTGGCTACGAGGGGATTGTCGTCAACATCCCAGAGATGCGGCTCTACTACTTCCCACCGCGTGCCAAAGGCATGACGCAGCGCACCGTAGTAACGCTGCCCGTTGGTCTTGGACGTGAAGATTGGCCTACGCCGATCGCGAAATTCAAGATCAATGGCAAGACCCCAAACCCGGTGTGGGTGATTCCTGACTCCATCAAGAAAGAGCGCATCGCCGAAAAAGGATGGACCGAGGATTTCATTCCGGCGGGGTCACCCGATAACCCGATGGGGAAGTATCGCATCGACTTAACACTGCCCCTGTACAAGATTCACGACACCAATAATCCGTGGGCCGTCGGCCGCTTGGTCACGCATGGCTGCATTCGTATGTACCCCGAGGACATTCAACAATTCTTCGATGTCGTTCGCGTGGGCAGTCCGGGCGAGTTCGTCTACCAGCCCGTGAAACTCGGCGTGTTGGATGGCAAGGTATACGCCGAAGTGCATGAAGACATTTACAAGCTCGTGCCCGATTTGTGGCAGGAGGCGCAAAAAATCGCCTACGAAAATGACTTGAGCGATCTGATCGACCCGCGCTTGTTGCTCAAGGCGTTGATGGCGAAAACGGGCATGCCGACCGAGGTCACCAAAAGTAGTCGCCCGGCGCCGACGGAAGAATTCGACTCATCCGAAGAAGAATGGCAACCACCACAACAGCCGCAACAGCCACAAGAACCCCACGATGTGGAGGTGGAAACGTTCACCAATGAGGATCTCGCCGCAACGAGAGAGTAGGGCATGGAACTCAAGGTTCACACCACCAAGAAATACGAAGTGCTCGACATTACCCGTCAAGTCGCGGACGCGGTGAGCGCCGCACCGGTCACAGACGGACTTTGTTGTGTATTTGTCCCCCATGCCACGGCCGCCGTGGTGATTAACGAAAACGACGATATGCAGATTGGTTTAGACCTCCTTGACGCCCTCGACAAACTCGTGCCCGAAGGTGGTTGGCGGCACGACAAGATCGACAGTAACGCCGCCGCCCATCTCAAGGCGGCGATGCTTGGGCCCAGCGAAACCATCCCCATTCACAATGGCCGCATGGCGCTTGGCACCTGGCAAGCGGTGATGTTTGTCGAACTCGACGGGCCACGTGAGCGGAAAGTCATCGTCTCGGTGAAGTAACGCACGCCACCCCATCAATGGTTCCTCTCCATGCAGCCCATAAAAGACTGGCCGGAATCGGACCGCCCGCGCGAGAAGCTGCTGGAGAAAGGGCCAGAGTCGCTTTCGCCCGCCGAACTGTTAGCGATTATCCTTCGTACTGGAGAAGCGAGCACCGGACAGAGCGCGCTGGACCACGGGCGTGAGCTGATGGGACGGTTTGACAACTCGTTTCGTCAACTCGAAGAAGCCAGCGTGCAAGACCTCTGTGTCATTAAAGGCATCGGCCCGGCCAAAGCGGCACAGATTAAAGCCGCTCTCGAAATCGCCAAACGTTTCTCGCAAGAGGAAATCCGCCGGGGTGAGCAGTTTCGCTCGAGCGCCGACATCTTTCATCATTATCGCGAACATCTCGGTGGTCTGAAAAAAGAAGAGTTTCATGTCCTCTTGCTGGATGCCAAGAATCGGAAGATCAAGGATGTGCGCGTCTCCGAAGGCTCACTGACCTCTTCCCTCGTCCATCCACGGGAGGTGTTCAATCCAATTATTCGGGAATCGGCGGCGGCGGTCGTCTTGATCCACAATCACCCCAGCGGGGACCCGACCCCTAGTCAGGAAGATTTGCACATTACGCGCCGCCTCCGCGATGTTGGTGATGTCATGGGGGTGCGTGTCCTCGATCATCTCATTATCGGCAGAGGAAAATACATCAGTTTTGTCGATGACGGCTATTGGGATTAACTGGCCCTAAAAAACTGGAGAACGCATGGGGTTGAATCGCGGTTTCCTTGGCAAACAGTATGCGCCACAAGACTACGGTGTCACCGCTGAAGCGATGATGCGCTACGCCCGTGCGTACAATGACGATAACCCGTGGTTTACGGATACCAGCCGCGCTGGCGGTATCATTGCCCCGCCCATGTTCGGGGTCGTCACCGGGTGGTTGTCGATTATGATGGTGATGACCGATGGCGATCTTGGGGTTGACGTCCTCCGCCTCCTGCACAGTGAACAGGACTTGTACTTTTTGCGCCCGATGGTGCCAGGCGACATTATTACCAGCATCGCGACTATCACGGCGATCGCCGACGAGCCAGCGGGGGAATCCTTGACGGTCGAAGTCCAGTGCACCAATCAGCGTGGGGATGCCGTACAGCGAATGCTGTTTACCGCGCTGATTCGCGGACCCCGTTCACGCTCACGTGAACGGGGTCGAGCGGGAGAATCCGCACCCGTGGGAGACCCGCTGTTACGAGTACGGCAAAAAATCGACGAAGATCAGACCTTCCGCTATGCGTCCGCGTCTGGCGATCACAACCCCATTCATGTGGACGAGAACGTGGCGAAACTGGCCGGACTGCCCGGCATTGTCGTGCATGGGTTGTGTACGATGGCGTTCACCTCAAAGGTGATGATTGACCATCTCTGTGATCGCGATCCCCGGAAGCTCCGCCGCCTGCGCGCACGCTTTTCACGTCCCGTCTTTCCAGGGCAAGAGATCACCACTGCGGTCTGGCCAGTGTCAGACCACGATGGCGTCAGCACCTATGTCTATGAGACGTATAACCCGGAGGGGAAGGATGTGATCCGGGAAGGAGTGGCTGAGGTAAGAACCTAAAACGGGAAGCGCAAAACGTCGTGGGAAAGGGCGATGACGTTTTATGCTTCCCGTGTCATTCCCCTAAAACGGGACATCGTCTTCTGGAATCGGCCCCCCGCCGAACTCGTCAAACGAGCCACCACCGCCACCACCTCCGCCACCCGAGCTGGGTGCGCGTCCACCACCGCCACCGCCTGCTCCGCCACCACCACCGCCAGGACCGCCGAGAAATTGCACGCGTTGGGTGATGATCTCCGTGATGGAGCGTTTCGTGCCGTCTCTCGTATCATAGCTGCGTGAACGAATGGCGCCTTCCACGTAGACTTGTCGCCCCTTACGCAGAAACTGTCCACAGTTCTCGGCGCTCTTGCCCCACACGACGATATGGTGCCACTCCGTC
>JABFSC010000287.1 GCA_013140885.1 Deltaproteobacteria bacterium
CCCGTTCGCCCCTTCGTTCCTCATTCCTCACGCGAGCGCATTAGGCGCGTGCGGAATCTCCCGCCACTGGTCGGGATCGTGCCCGTAGAGAATAGTGGCCCCGGCCTTGTCGCGGAGGTCACGGAGCTTGCCGAGCGAGCGATACATCTCATCCCTGTCACTCGCGATCAGCGGTAAGCGGTTTTCATCCATATTCGATTTCGTGTAACAGGCGTCACCGGTCATCACAAAAGCCGCACTCTTGGTCACTTGGACACGGAGCGATTGATGACCCGGCGTGTGCCCATGCGTGGGGAACAACACCAGCGCGCCATCGCCAAAGAGGTCGAGTTCGCCGTCCACCGCTTGGTAGTTCAGCGTGTGATTCCAATCTTGCGGATCAAAGTTGGTCTTCTTATTGAGTTCCGGGTCGCGGGCCGTCTGGAGTTCATTCTTTTGCACGAGGATGGTGGACTGGGGAAAGAACTCGTTGCCGCCACAGTGGTCGAAATGGAAATGGGAATTGATGACATATTTGATGTCATTGGGCGTGAGCTTGAATTGCGCGAGTTGCGCGACAATCTCCTCATTCGGTTTCGAGCGCGAAGTAAACGATTTCGCCCCCGCGACGCCCAATCGCGCGACGGGGTCTTTCATCACGCTGCAATGCACCCCGGTATCGAAGACCACATTGCCTTGCGGGTGGGTAATCAGATAACTCGGCACCGGGATGGTGATCATCTGCTCGCCTCGCTTACGCTCAGGAAAAAAAATCTTGCTGTCAAACTCCAACCAGCCACAGGGCATCGAAAAGATTTGTAACATCGTCATCCTCCTTTTTTAGTTTCGAGTTTTCAGATAGTCGCGCAAGCATCGCGCCGTATGCGACCGCTTGGTATTTTTCATCAGTTCGCGTAGCGTGCCACTCGCCACGACCTGCCCACCACCGGTTCCCCCCTCTGGCCCAAGGTCAATGATGTGGTCGGCTTCCTTCACAATGTCCAGGTTGTGCTCGATGGTCACCACCGTGTTGCCCTTATCAACCAACCGGTGCAACGCATGAATCAGCTTCTCAATGTCCGCGAAATGCAGCCCCGTCGTCGGCTCGTCCAACACATAGAGCGTCTTGCCACGTGACTCCTTCGCGAGTTCGTAGGCCAACTTGATCCGTTGCGCCTCACCACCAGAGAGCGAGTTGCTCGCCTGCCCCAACGTGATGTACCCCATGCCAATGTCATCCAAGAGCCTGAGCGGCCCGGAGATTTTCGGCACGCCATGAAAGAAGGTCGCCGCCTCGGTGATCGTCATCGCCAGGACATCGGAGATGCTCTTCCCGTTATAGGCGATCTCCAGCGTCTCCTCGTTATAGCGTTTGCCGCCACACTCCTCGCACGCGACATAGACATCAGGCAGGAAACTCATCTCCATTTTAACCTGGCCCTGCCCCGCGCACCCTTCGCAGCGTCCGCCTTTGACGTTGAAGGAGAACCGCCCCGGTTGATACCCCTTGAGCCGCGCGTCAGGCAGCATCGCGAACAGTTTGCGCACCTCATCCCATAACCCCACATACGACGCGGGCACCGACCGCGGCGTCTTGCCAATCGGTGTCTGGTCCACTTCGATCACCCGCTCAATCGACTCGCCCCCCTCAATACGATCATGCGCCCCAGCGCGTCCAGGGAACATGCCTAATTTTTTCTTGAGCCCTTTCACCAGGACTTCTTGCACCAACGAGCTTTTCCCGGAACCGGAAACGCCAGTCACGCAGACCCATGTGCCAATAGGGAAATGGACATCGACATCGCGCAAATTATGTTCACGCGCGCCGTAAATCGACAGACGGGGGCGATTGTCGAGCGCGCGGATGGGCCCCAATCGATCATGCGCGGCCAGCAGGAATCGCCCCGTGATCGATTCAGGATCGTCACGCAATTGCTGCGGCGTGCCCATGGCGATCACCTTGCCGCCATGCACGCCAGCTCCCGGTCCCAGGTCGATGACAATATCGGCATTGGCGATGGTCTGTTCGTCATGCTCGACAATCAATACGGTGTTGCCCCGCGCCTGGAGATTGCGCAGCGTGGCGATCAGCCGCTCGTTATCACGCGGATGGAGGCCAATGGTGGGTTCATCCAAAATGTAACAGACCCCACGCAGATTCGAGCCCAGCTGCGCGGCTAAACGAATCCGTTGCGCCTCGCCACCGGAAAGCGTATCCGCGCGCCGGTCGAGCGTGAGATACGACAACCCCACTTCTTGCAAGAACGACAAGCGGGGGACAATCTCCTTGAGAATCGACGCGCCAATCAGCGCCTCGCGTGGAGACAAGGGCAACGAGGTCATCAATTGGTGACATTCACTTGCCGACATCCCCATCACCTCGCCAATCGGATGCCCACACACCTTCACCGCCCGCGCGCGCGGATTAAGCCGCGCCCCGTGACACGAGGGACAAGGGACTTCGGTCAGAAACTGCGACGGGTAGAGGTCGGCTTCCTCACCTTCATTTCCGGTGATGGCCTCGTTGAGAATGGTGAACGCGCCGCGAATGCCTTTGTCATCGCCAGCCAACACGAGCTGTTGCTGCTCGGCGCTCAGTTCCGCGAACGGGCGCGTGACCGGCACGCCGCGCTTCTTGAGATCTCGCAGCAGTCGGTTCTGGTCGGCACGAAATTCCGGGCGGGCCAACGCGAAAAGGGCACCGTCTTGCAGCGACTTGGTCTTATCGGGCACGACCAACGCGGGGTCAAATTCCCAGCGTATGCCCAACCCCGTGCACTCAGGGCAGGCCCCCTGACGACTATTGAAAGAGAAGAGCCGGGGGTCGAGCACCTCGTAGCCCAGCCCACACGGGCCGCAGAAGAGTTTCTCACTGTAGACGCGCGCTTCTTTCTCGCTCCGCAAGTGAATGGCACCGTTGCCGATACGCAGGGCCGTCTGCATCAACGAATCAAACTTTTGCACGGAACCAGTGATCGCCATCTCGCCGATGACAATTTCAATGTCATGCTCGTTGTAACGGGTGAGACTCAAGCCTTCCGTGAGGTCGGTGATACGCCCGTCAACGCGCGCTTGCGTGAACCCCATTTTCCTGGCGCTCTCCAGCGTATCCTTATGAAACCCCTTGCGCCCACGCACGACGGGCGCGAGCAACGTCACCTGTTGCCCACGAAAATCGGTGCGCAGGCGCTCAAGAATCTGACTGCGACTTTGCGCCGACAGCGGCTCGCCGCACTGCACGCAATGTTGCACCCCGGCCTTGGCATACAGCAGACGGAGGTAATGAGAGATCTCCGTGACCGTGGCCACCGTCGAATTGCGGCCACCACGACTCATCCGTTGCTCAATGGCGACGGTCGGTGGAATACCGGTGAGCAGATCGACATTGGGCCGGGCCATCACTTTGATGAACTGGCGCGAGTACGCGGACAGACTGTCGATATACCGCCGCTGCCCCTCGGCGTAGATGATGTCGAACACCAACGTGGATTTGCCCGACCCGGACAGGCCCGTGACCACGACCATCTCGTCACGCGGAATATCAACCGAGAGGTTTTGCAAGTTGTGTTCCTTGGCACCAACCACGGAAATTGCGGATTGCGGATTACGGATTGCGGAGGGAACAGATTTTAGATTTTGGACTTTGGACTTTGGACCTTGGACTTTGGACTTTTCCCCCAACACCTGAGCGAGATACTGCCCCGTATACGACTTCTTCACCTGAGCGACCTGCTCAGGCGTCCCCTCGGCAACCACTTCGCCACCCTTGTCCCCACCTTCAGGACCGAGGTCGATCACGTAGTCCGCGCATTTAATCACTTCGAGATTATGCTCGATGATAAGGACCGAATGGCCGCGATCCACCAGCTCGTTGAACGCATTGAGCAACTTCTGGATGTCAGCGTAATGCAGCCCCGTCGTCGGCTCGTCGAAGATGAACAACGTGCGCTTCGTCTGATCATCGCCCAATTCGTCAGGAAGCGGCAGCCCCGGCACGAACGGCTTTTCTTGTCCCAGATGCGCCGCCAGCTTGAGGCGCTGCGCTTCACCACCAGAGAGCGTCGTGAGCGATTGGCCGAGACGCATGTATTCCAGACCTACAGCAGCCAACGGCGTCATCCGGCGAATCAACTCCGCATGCCCAGCAAAGAACTCCAATGCCTCGGCCACGGTCATGGCCATGATCTCGGTCAGATTCTTGTCTCGATATTGCACTTCGAGCACTTCGTCACGATAGCGCTTGCCGTGACACTCCGGGCAAGGCACGTACACATCGGAGAGAAACTGCATCTCGATCTTCTCGGCCCCCTCCCCTTTGCACGTCTCACAGCGCCCGCCTTCCACATTGAAGGAGAAGGTCCCAGCGCTATACCCCCGCAGCTTGGCCATCTCGGTTTCAGCCAACAGCTTGCGCAGAGCATCGAATGCCTTGGTATAGGTCAGAAGGTTCGCGCGTGGCGTCGTGCCAATCGGCGCTTGATCGACAAAAATGACATCCGCGACCGCGTCCCACCCAAGCATCGCCTCGCAGTCGCCGGGAATCCCGACGGGCTCCCCTTTGCGTTTCTTCAACCCGCGATAGAGCACCTCGTTCACGAACGTCGATTTGCCAGACCCCGACACCCCGGTCATGCACACCATGCGCCCCAACGGAATCTCGACAGTAATGTGCTTGAGATTGTTGGCGCTGGCACCAATCACCTTCAACACTCGGCGTTGTGGGGTCCACGCACGGCGCTTGGCGGGCACGGGGATACTCATCCGCCCGGAAAGATACTTCCCAGTCAGGGAATTTATATCGGTCAGAATCTTCTCATGTGGCCCAGCGAAAACGACCTCGCCCCCTTTCTCACCAGCCAACGGCCCCATGTCGATAATGTGGTCGGCTTCGCGAATGATCTCCGGGTCATGCTCAACCACGACGACCGCGTTGCCATTGTCCCGCAGCCCTTTCAGAATACGGACGAGCCGCTGACTATCGCGCGGATGGAGGCCGATGGAGGGCTCATCCAGAATGTACAACGTGTTCACCAACGACGAGCCGATGGCGGTGGTGAGATCGACCCGCTCCAACTCTCCGCCTGAGAGGGTGCGCGATTGGCGGTCGAGCGTGAGATACTCAAGCCCAACATCGACGAGATACTGAAGCCGCTTGCGAATCTCATCAAGAATGAGATGGGCCACTTGGTCTTGGAACGTGGAGAGGCGCAGCTCGCGAAAAAAAGTGGCGCACGCGCCGACACTGATCTGATTGATCTCCGCGAGCGTCTTGCCACCAACGCGATAGAGCAACGCCTCGGGCTTGAGCCGCGCGCCCTGACAGGCATCGCAGTGAAAGTATCCACGATAGCGCGCGAGAAACACGCGCACGTGCATCTTGTAGGTTTTCCCTTCCAGCCAGCGAAACCAGCCACGCACGCCATAGTAGGTGCCATCGCCGTCGATGATGAGCTTCTTTTGTTCCTCGCTCAGTGCTTGCCACGGCACGGTGGTCGGAATGTGCTGTTTTTGACAAAAGGCGAGTAGTTCCCGCCGCTCCCATTGCGCGGCCTTGATGCGCCACGGCTTAATCGCGCCATCCTTGAGCGACAGCGTGGGGTCGGGCGTGAGCAACTCTAGATCA
>JABFSC010000167.1 GCA_013140885.1 Deltaproteobacteria bacterium
CAAGAGCATGATGGCGGCGGGCTACTATGACGATGTGTACAAGAAAGTCGGCGACGACTGGAAGTTCGCCTCCCGCAAGTTCAACATCCTCTATTGGGTGCCACTGAGTGAAGGGTGGGCGGAACAAAAGAAATAAGGAACAGGAGAACAGGGGTCGGGGTACAGGGGGGTAGGGATCAGCTCCGTAGGGTGGGTCGCGACCCACCCTACCCGCTCAAGCCAGGCCGAGACTGGCTTGAGACTGCTCCGTTGGCTGGGGTCGTGAGTTTATACTGTTCCACGAGTTCCTTGAGTGTCTGCCCGACCAGGTGGATATCGCGAATGGCCGTTTCAATCTGTTTCATGCCCTCGACATTTTGGGTACTCGCGAGTTTGATACTGTTCATGGCCGAGGCGACCTGATCCATGCCAATCAATTGTTGCTGGCTCGAGGTGGAAATCTTCGTGACGGATTGCGCCGCATCCAAGATATTCTTGGACAACGCGCGGATGGCTTCCCCCGCCTGGATGGCTTGTGTGGCGCCAAGCTCCGCTGATTGGGTGCCTTGCTCGGTAACAAGAATAGCGACTTGCGCGGCTTTTTGGATATCACCGAGCATGGTGTGCACTTGCGCGGTCGCGCGCTTCGATTGGTCGGCCAGGTTTTTGACCTCCTGCGCCACCACGGAAAACCCTTTGCCCGCCTCCCCCGCCTTCGCGGCTTCGATCCCAGCATTGATGGCGAGCAGATTTGACCGTTCGGCGAGATCATTCACGGTGGTGATGATCTCGCCAATGGTCTGACTTTGCTCTCCCAGCTTCATCACACTGTGCGCGATGGACTCCATCTGCGCCCGCACATGCTGCATCCCCATGAGCGCGGCCTCCACGGCCTGCTCACCCGCCTGAGAAACTTGCACGGTCCGCTGGTTATTCTCCACGACCTGTTGCGCATTCTGGGTCGCGACGTAGGCGGTTTGTTTGACTTCTTCGACCGTCGTGGCGGTTTCGCTGACTGAGGTCGCGGTTTCCGCCGTACTCGCGGTTACTTGTTGCAGGATGACCAGGATTTGGTCGATGGAGGACGCGAGGGTGCGGGCGCCATGTTGCATGCGACTGTTCATGTCGTGTAAGTCCGCGAGCATCGCCACAAAGCGTAGCGAGAGCACATCGTGTGCGGACTGCGGAATCACCTGGACGCGCAGGTCCCCCTGACTAATACGGGTGGCGGCCTCGGCGAGATTGCGAATGTAGGCGATCAAGTCACGGAAAGCCGTCGCCAGGGTCCCAATCTCATCTCGCGAGTGATGGAGAATCTGCTGATTGATATTGCCCTTGGCGAGCTGTGAGGCCACCGTCGCCATCTCCACCAACGGGGCGGTAATGACGTGAGCGGTTCCCAAACTCAGAGCAAAGGCAAGCAACATAGTGCACAAAGAGATGATGAAGGAGGTCTGCCGCGCCGAAGCTATGGTCGCTGTTTCCTGCGTTGTTCTCCGCGCGGCCTCCTCCCCAATAAGGGCTTCCAATCGACTCAGGCTGGTCCCCAGTTTTGCGAACATCGCGAGAAACTGGGGCATGTCGGCGAGCACCTGCTGTCGTTGCCCGTTCAAAGCGAGGCGGACTAACTGGTCGGCTTTCACCAGATATTGATCGGCGGCGGGCCGCGCAACTGCAAGCACTTCCCGGACACTGGCTTGGAGCGGTAAGGCTTCGATCTCCGCGAGGTGCGCACGCAACTGTTCGGCGAACTGTTGCATGCGCGCGCGTACCGCCTGTTCCTCGTCCGTGTTCTTGGTGTCCGCGGTAATGAGTGCCTGGTAGGGGAGGCCAAGAATGCCCTCAGTCACCATGTTCGCGCGCGCGCTCTGCTGCACGGCCACCAGATGGACTGGAATGGCATCAAAATAACTCTTGAGGGCACGGAAACTTTGATAGCTGCTCCCCCACACTATGATGACAGCGAAAACGAGCAGACCGCTGAGGAACCACAGTTTTTCCCTGACAGCGATATTTTGTAATACATTTCTCAACATGCGACATAACCTTAGCGGGGCTGGCCGTGGTACGAACTCTCTATGGGGTAGGCTTGGGAGGACCGCAAAGAATCGGGCACGACCATCTGTTGGGACAACATCGAACGTATAGTGAATTCTGTCATTTGGGTTATCGCCTACTACAAAAGAAACCTTAATGCGGGTGCTGTTCAGGGTGGGATGGGATTTTCTCGTGATGCTTGACAACGCAGGGGGTTCTTGGCTTTATTGTCCTGAATCCATTCTCGAAGGAGGGTTACCGTATGGAATTTCGTATTATCTCTGGTGATTCACATTTCGTGGAGCCACCTAACATGTGGGCGGAGCGCATGGACAAAAAGTTCCGTGATCGCGCGCCTCACACGGTGAAGAATGTCGATGGCAAGGAAGGGGAGTTCTTTGTCTGCGAGAACATCACGCCGGTGCCGGTAGCGGGGTTCTTCGGCTCCGGGAAGAGCGCGGAAGAATTGCCGCAGCACAACAAGCGGGGTTTCGATGTTGCCCCCAAGAGTGTGTGGGATCCCGCCGAACGTCTGAAAGAACAAGATCGCGATGGCGTGGTCGCCGAGGCGATGTACACCTCCATGGGGATGTTGCTGTTCGGGTTGAAAGATGCCGAACTGCGGGCGTCCGCCTTTACCGCGTTCAATGATTGGGCGGCGGAGTATGTCAGCTACAATCCCAAGCGCCTCATTGGTCTGGGCGCGATTACGCTGGAAGATATCCCGGCGGGGATCGCGGAGTTAAAGCGGATCGCCAAGAAGGGACTTCGTGGCGCGTTGATTTGGGGCGCTCCGCCGGAAGATCGTCCCTATAGCAACCGTGACTACGATCCGTTCTGGGCCGTCGCGCAGGACCTGCAGTTCCCCCTGTCGCTGCATATCCTCACCTCGCGACGTGGACACGGCATCGACTTCAGCAAGATTCTCCACTCCTACATGAGTCTCCCGCACGAGATTCAGATCACGCTGGCGGACATGGTGTATGGCAGCGTGTTCGAACGGTTCCCGAAACTCAAGGTCGTGTCGGCGGAGAACGATGTCTCCTGGTTACCGCACTTCATGTACCGTCTCGACCACGGCTATGATCGCCTCCGTCATTTCGAGAACGTCCAACTCTCGAAGATGCCGAGCGAGTACATCAAGGACAATCTCTGGGCGACATTTCAGTTTGAGGACACCTGGATGGACAACCTCAAGAGCTTGAATATGAACAAGATCATGTGGTCGTCCGACTATCCTCACACCGATTCCCCGTGGCCACGCTCGAAGGAGTACATCCACGAGCACTTCACCAGTGCTCCGGGTGACGTGGTCGCCAAAGTGGTTGGTGGCAACGCCGCCGCGTTGTATGGCATCAACTAACGGCATCGTCTCATAGACGCTCAGTTTCCGCGGGGTGAGGGAACAGCCAAGGCTCAATCCCTCACCCCGCGGCGATTTCGTCGACCAGTCCTCCGTCCCGAATCCCCAGCCTTGTCTCTCCCCTCAGTTGACAGCGCATACCTCCTCACGCAGGATTCTCCCACACCGCTTGTCCACGTCGTTGAGGAGAACGTCTTTCATGCCAACCATTGACCTCTTTAGCCCTACTCCCGAACACGCCTTACTCCGTCAAACCGTTCGTGACTTTGCGCGCGAGCAGGTTGAACCCCAAGCCCTCGCGTATGATCGTGAAGAACGCTTCAATCTCCCGCTTTTTCGTCAGCTTGGGGAACTCGGTCTGCTGGGAATCACCGTGCCAAGCGAATATGGAGGAGCCGGCATGGATGCCGTCGCCGCGGTGATCGTGCACGAGGAACTCTCGGCGGTTGATCCCGGATTTTGTCTCGCCTATCTCGCGCACACAATGCTCTTCGTCAACAATTTTTGCCGCAATGCCAATGAAGACCAACGACGGCGGTATCTGGACAAAGTGATGTCGGGCGCATGGGTCGGGGGCATGTGCATGACGGAACCCGCCGCGGGCACCGATGTGCTGGGCATGAAATCACAAGCGGTCCGGCGAGGCGAC
This sequence comes from Deltaproteobacteria bacterium, assembly GCA_013140885.1. Classification (GTDB taxonomy): domain Bacteria; phylum Desulfobacterota; class Binatia; order Bin18; family Bin18; genus JABFSC01. The sequence goes on from JABFSC010000167.1 coordinate 4,029, forward strand.
TCCTACTTTTTGAACGGGCGCAAGATGTTCATTACCAACGGCGCGCTTGATGACAAAACCTTGGGTGACATCTTCCTGGTCTACGCCAGGACGGACAAAGGCATTAGCTCCTTCGTGGTCGAAAAAGGGTTTCCGGGATTCTCGCTCGGCCAGCGGCTTCACGGCAAGGCGGGCATGCGCGCCTCGATGACGGCGGAGCTGGTATTTGAAGATTGTGCCGTGCCCGTCGTCAATCGACTGGGAGAGGAAGGCGAAAGTACCATCCACATGATGCGCAATCTGGAAATCGAACGTGTCACCATCGGCGCGATGTCCACGGGGATCGCGGCGCGCTGTGTCGAAGTCATGACCCGGTACGCGAGTGAACGCACCGCCTACGGACAACCGATTCACAACTTTGGACAGATTCAACGCTATATCGGCGATTCGTATGCCCAGTACATGGCCGCGCGGACCTATCTGTACCACACGGCTGGGCGCATGAGTCTGGACAAACCTGGACAACGCGTGGACTCCGATGGCGTGAAACTGGTGGCGACGACGATGGCGAAGCAGGTAGCGGACAACGCCATGCAGGTCCTCGGTGGCTACGGCTATTTCAGCGAATATGTGGTCGAGCGGTTGTGGCGTGACGCCAAACTGCTTGAGATCGGCGGCGGGACCATCGAAGCGCATCAAAAGAACATCACCAAGGATCTGACGCGCCGCATGGATTTGATCCGCTAGGAGGACCTATGAATCGCGATTTGTGGAACCGGGTGATGATTGGGCTGATGGCCGCGACGATTCTCGTGTGCCTGGAGAAGATATGGTCCATGCCGGGTGCCGCGCAGGACCCCCGCTACTGGATTGGGATCGGGTTGGGGACGGTGGTGATCGTGCTCAAAATGAAGGAAATCAAGCAAAGTCAGGAGCGCGCCAAGCACTAACGCGCACCACCTCGGATTGGTTACATTGAGAACAGACACACCCACAAGACCCACGCGACGTGCCAGCGTCCCAAAGCGCGCCTCACAGGGCTTCACGCTGATTGAGCTGGTGCTGGTCCTCGTGATTATGGCGGTTGCCGCGGCGCTGGTCGGACCAGAACTGACCAAACGTTTTACGATAGCGGACCCACGTCGCGTCATCGTCCAAGTACGTGCGGCAATGGAGTTAATGCGCGTGCAAGCGGTCGAGTCCGGACAGGAAGAGGTGCTCGTGGTGGCACCACGTGACAACACCTATTGGCACGAAGGAGGAAGTGAACACGCCACGGTGGAAGAGGAAAGTGGCCTCCTCATGGCGCGCGGGCTATTCGTTCGCGAAGAAGGGGAAGTCGAGTTTCGGTTCTACCCTGATGGGACGAATTCCGGCGGGGAAGTCTGGATCGAAAAAGAGCGGAATAGTGGCGTGACGCTCTACCACCTCTCGCTCAATCCTCTGCTCGGGACAGTCGTGATCTCACGGGAAGACTGACGCCATGCCGAATCAAGAACGCCCCCACCTCCTTGCCCCCCCCAGATTGCGGATTGCGGATTGCGAATTGCGGAGTTCCGCGCCCAAATCCCAAAGCCCAAATCCCAAAGCCCAAATCCGCAATGCCCGCGGTTTCACTCTCCTCGAAATCATGGTCGCTCTAGCCATTCTGGCCACCGGGATCGTGACGGTGTTGGAGTTGTTCGGGGGGAGCTTACGACTCGGTGGGAAAGCCTCGCAACGGACACAAGCTGTGATCTATGCGCAGAATGTCATGGAGCGCGTGCTGGCCACGGAACGCTTGGAGGACGGCCAAAAATCAGGCGAGTTCCCGGGCGGGTATCGGTGGGAGGCACGAGTCCTGGAGGTCCAGCTTCCGGAAGACGACCGCAAGCGGTTATCCAACCGCGAGCAGGCGACCGACTTCTTTCATCTCAAGGAAATCGAGGTCGGGGTATTTTGGAGCGAAGGCGTGGGACAGCAGTCGTACCTCTTACGTTCCATGCGCGCCCAGGCGGACCAACCGGACCAACTAGGGGAAAAATCAGAGTGACGACCAGGAACGCGCGCGGATTCACACTGCTGGAACTCATTATCAGTCTGGCGATTATGAGCATGATCGTCGTCGTGGTGAGTGCCGCGTTCAATCTCGGACTCGATTCGGTGGATCGTGGAGAATTTCGCGCGTTGGAGAATCAACGTGCGCGGGCCGCCCTGACGCAAATCACCCGACAGCTCAAATCCGCGTATCCCCTGGCCATGCAAACCGAGAAAGGCACGACCGTCTATTTCACCGGGAACGCGAATGAAGTGAGTTTTGTCGCGAGCACGGGGCGGCCAGAAGTCGGCGGGCTAGAAAAAATCACCTACTTCCTGCGCGAGAACGACGGACGACGGGGATTATGGATGCGCACCTCCTCCCCAACCTTGCCAGCCGATCTCATCAATAATCGCGAAGGTCCCCTCCAGCAGGAGACGGAGATATTACCCGATGTCGAAAGCATCGGCTGGGAATATCTCAAGATCACGCAACCGCGCAATAAAGAAGAATGGCTCAAGAAATGGAGCGGCTTCGATGAACAGCAACTCCCGGCGGTGATTCGCCTCTCGTGGCGCGCGCCGTTGGGGCAATTGCCACACGAGTGGTATATCGAAGTCCCGATCGCGGTCCGTATTCCACAGACCGACCTGCTCGCATCCCCCTCGGGCTCCAACCGCGCACGGAGGCGGCGCGCACGTTCCGCCGCCTCCGCAAGATAAAGAAAGGAAACCGTCCGTGAGAAACGCCCGTGGCATTGTGTTGATTTTGGTGCTCTGGGTTATGATGGTCTTAACCGTCTTGGCGGGAGAGCTGGCCCGCTCCATGCGCATCGAAGGACGGACGACCGATGTCTATCAACAAGACGTGGCGACCTATTATCTCGCGACGGCGGGACTCCACCGCGCGCTCTACACGATTCTGCGTGCGCAACAACAGGGCCAGAATGCCCTGAATACTGGGGACGGGCTTGGGCAACAGCCGTTTGGTGGGTTTGGGCGTGGGCAAGCCACGGGAGCGACCGGAGCAGAGGAAGAAGAAGTGGATGTCTGGGTCCGTGGGGATGGGCGCTGGAAGAAGGAAGAGTTTGGCGAGGGCGGCTACTGGGTCCGCGTGCTTGATGAGGGCGGCAAGATTAACATCAATGAGGTGGATGAAGCGTATTTGCGGCAAACCTTCGCGAACCTCAAATTTGATATGGAGTTCAGTCAACTCATCGTTGACACCATCCAAGACTGGCGGGACTCCGACTCGCTGGTCCGTCTGCATGGAGCGGAGAACGATTACTACCTGGGACTTCCTATTCCCTATCCAGCGAAGGATGGCTTTTTTCATACCCCCGAAGAACTCCTCCTCGTGCGAGGAGTGACCCCGGCATTGTTTCATGGCCGCGAAGGTCCAGCGTTGCGCGATCTGTTCACGGTCTACAATAGTGGCGGGAGTGGCGTGAACCTGGCCACCGCGAGCCCCTTGGTGTTACAAGCCGCGACTGGGCAGGATACCGAGATGATAGCCGAACTGATCCAGCGCCGTAACGAATCGAGTGGCGCGAACCTAGCCGGGCTCTTTCCGCAGGGCGGGAACGTCAATTTTGGGCTCCCACAAATTGTGACCATTGAAAGTATTGGCTACCGCAATGATGGCGACATCACCCGCCGCGTGGCCGCGGTCGTGCAACGCCAGGGCGTCAATAGCTTCCGCTTTCTGCGCTGGCAAGATCGCGTTGAGGGAGGCGAGAAGCCGCCACAGCAGGACGGGTAACGGAGACCCGCGCGGCGTGTACTTCCGCGCGTTGTCCCCAATTGGCTACCCGCCGCTCTTCGTCCGCAATGCCGATTTCAATTCAGTTGGCGTCACCGTCGCCGTTCCGACTTTCCCCACGACAATGCCCGCGGCGTGATTGGCGAGAATCGTCGCGTCTTCCAGCGTGGCCCCGGCACCGAGCGCGAGCGCGCAGGTTGCCAGCACGGTATCGCCCGCGCCAGTGACATCGAAAATTTCACGAGCGGTCGTCGGAAAATGTTGCACCGTGGCACCACGCTTGAACAGACTCATGCCCGCTTCACTGCGCGAGACGAGCACGGCTTCAGCTTGCCAGAGATCAAGTAATTGCATCCCTGCCTGTTGCAAACTCGCCTCGGTGCGGATGTCGATTCCCGTGGCTTGTCCCGCCTCTTCTCGGTTGGGTTTGACCAAAGTTGCCCCTCGATAGTGCGCGTAGTTACGACGCTTCGGATCAATGACATACATGAACCCGTGCCGTTCGCGGAGTTCGGCGAGGTCCGCGAGCAGCTCGGCGTCAATCACGCCCTTGCCATAATCGGAGACCACCACCACATCACACTCGTGCGCCCGCTGGTGGATGAATCGCCGCAACTGGGCACGCACGCGGGGGTCGAGTGCCTCGCTCTGCTCACGGTCGAGCCGCACGACTTGTTGGCTGTGGGCGATAATGCGGGTTTTGCTGGTCGTGATCGTGGCCCGGCTGGCCACGATGCCACTGGTATCGGCTCCAAGGGAGAGGAGTTCGTGTTGCAGCCGACGGCCAGCTTGGTCACGGCCAATCACGCCACAGGTCATCACGGCCCCCCCTAACGCCCGGATATTGGCCGCGACGTTGCCCGCGCCTCCGGCATGTAAACTCTCACGGGTGACATGGACGACTGGCACTGGTGCTTCAGGCGAAATCCGTTCGACTTGTCCCCAAATGTAACGGTCGAGCATCACATCCCCGATCACCAGCACCCGAACACGGGGAAATTGGCCCAGCACCTTGGTGAAGTGGGAAGCAAGAGGAGCGGAATGAGCGATGCGGCGTTTCATGGTGTTATGCCCCCGGACGAACAAGCAGCTCCTTATAAAGTGATTCATTCGCTTGAGCCATGACCGCGACATCAAACCGGCCCCGCACAAAGGTCTGCCCTGTCGCGGCCAAGGTCTTTGCCCATTGCGGCTCGCGCACCAGCCGTTCGATGGCCACCGCTAAAGCCGCGGCATCCCGCGCTGGCACCAGGAGGCCCGTCCGCTCATCGTCGATCAATTCTGGAATGCCACCAACACGACTGGCGACGACTGGCACCCCAGCCGCGAGCGCCTCGATCACCGCGACCCCCAACCCTTCCCACAGTGGGACATGCACGAAGATATCGGCCGCCGATAAATAGTCAGGGACGTTAGCGGTGAAACCAGAAAAGTGCATCGCCTCTTGTAATCCCAAAGCGCGGGCTTGCTCTTCGAGACTTGCGCGTAACGATCCTTCTCCGCAGACCACGTAGCGGAGGCGGACACCTCGCGCTTGCAGCATGGCGGCGGCGGAGAAGAGCGTGCCATGCCCCTTCCGTTCGGTGAGTGCACCGACCGTTATGACCATAATGTCGCCCGGCGTGAGACTGAGCGCGGTGCGAAGTTGGTAACGAACCTGCTCGTCCGAGACAAATCGTCGGGTCTCGACTCCGCTCGGAATCCGCCTGATGCGCGTGGGCGGCACGCCTCCGGCGAGGAGCGCCGTTTCCACTCCTTGTGAGATGGCGACGACCATATCCACACTCTGTTCATAGAGCAGTCGAGTCATCCGTCCTCGCGCAATGGGATAATCCATCCGCCGCGTCACCACCCGTTTGACTGGAAGCCCGCGCAACCACGGACTCAGCGCATGGGCGCGAGCGGTGTGGAAATGGACAATGTGGTACCCGCCGGTTCGCACCACACGACGCAACCAGAAGCCCGCGAGCAGATCGAGATGATTTCGTATGCGCAGGGGGACCCGTGGCAGCCCCTGTTCGCCGAGACGGGACCAGAGCACCCCACGTGGGTCACTCGCGACGACCGACTGATGGCCGTGGCGGTGGAGCGCTGTGGTGAGTCCCAGCACTTGTACTTCCCCGCCACCCCAGTTCTTCTCTGGATCGATATGGAGGATGTTGAGCGTGTTCAGCATGGAGATGTTGCGTCGTCGTGCGTTCCCAAAGCTTGGCGTATTTCAGAAAGACGTAAAACGCGGAAGTGACCGCGACAAAAAATCCGGGGACCCCTTCGCGGAACCCGCCCTTCACAACATAGAAACGGAGAAACCGCCACAAGGGTCGCAAGAGCAAGTCCGAAAGACGAGCGCGCTTTCTGCGCAGCGCGAGTTCGCGCGAAGCGACTTCGGTGAGGCCATTCAGGGCGCGAAGATGGTCATGGATGTCATCGTAGGTGTAGTGGTACAAATCGCCCCGTAACCGATCCGCCTGCCCCTGGAGCAGCACCTTCTCGTGCGGGTCCACCCCGCCCCATCGCACCTTGGCCTTACGAAACAGCCGCAACCGCAGACCGGGGTACCACCCACGCCACCACCAGCGGCCCAAGTAATACACCAAGCGGGGCATGAAATAGCCATCCACATCGGGATGATTGCGGTGGAGGACCGCCAACATTTCGTGCCGTAACTCCGGTGAGACTTCCTCATCGGCATCGACATTGAGCACCCATTCATGCGTGGCTTGCGAGAGCGCAAAGCGCTTCTGTTCGACATAGCCAGGCCACGGCCGCTGAATAATGCGATCCGTGTATTCTTGGCAAATCGCGACCGTGCGATCGGTGGAAAACGAGTCCACGATGACAATTTCATCGCACCAGTTCACACTTTCCAGGCAGCGACGGATATTGGCCTCTTCGTTAAAACAGATGATGCAACAGGTAATCCGAGGGCGCTGCTCCACGCGGATGACGGCTGGGAGGGGGGGCGTCGTGGGGAGTTGTTGCTGACTATGGCGGGCTCGGCGACGGGCATATTCACGGTTCTTCTGGGCACGAAGGGCAAGAATCCGCTTCAGGAGCGCATGCCGCCGCGCTCGTGGCGGAAGAGGCGTCCCAAGATACTGGTGCAGGAAAAACATCCGATCGTTGAGACTGGCGTTGCGGCCCAGTGTGCGCTCTAGTTGCACCAGGTTCTTGAGACGTTGGGATTGGCTGAGGAGCCCCTTGTGAGTGACGCGATCCAGATCGACCAACACAAACCGCCACTGCTGCGCCGCGTGTTCTTCGACCAAGACGTTTTCATCCTTCAAGTCACCAACCGACAGTCCCGCGGTATGCAGACTACGAACAAACTCGGCCAAGGCATGGAGGAACGTGCGTCGTTGTTGGCGAGGGCGCGGTTGCTGCTGCGTTTTCCAATAGATATTGAGCGGAGTATGGGAGAGCAATGCCTCACTCACGTAGAAACTTTCGGACACCAGACCCGCCGCGCGTGTTTCAGCAACAGCGAGAGGCCGAGGGACAGCGATCCCCGCGGCGTGGAGGAGTTGCGCGCCTTTCCACGCCCGCATCGCGGGTGAGCCGTGCAGCAAGCTATCTCCCCACTGCCGCCATGTCGCTAGGCGATGATGTTTAATGACAACGGCCCCAGTGGGAAGCGCAACGAGCGTGACGGTGGTGCCCCGGTCCTGCTTGAGATTCCGTGCGTCCCCAGTGTATTCCGGCGCGCGAGTCAGCAGCTCGGATAATTCAGGACGATCAGGGGAGCAAAAGAGTGTTGTCATGTCAAAACAGTGCGGAGTCGAAAACAATGCGGAGTGTTTTCTTATCTTTGCGTCTCCGCGACTCTGCGTGAGGTGGCTTCCGAGTTCACATATACCCTAGCTCAATCAGGCGTTTTTCAATTTGCGCTTGCTCTTCCGGGGTCATCACTTGTCCGGGATTAGGGGCAATAGGGCCGTGTTGGATAGCCTCAATGCGCTGACGCAGCATGGCCACGACGTCGGGCTGCTGTCCGGCGACATTGTGTCGTTCACGTGGGTCTGACGACACATGATAGAGTTCTTCGCCGAGCCGCGGGTTTTGTGGAGCGTAAACGTATTTCCAGTCCTCCGTGCGCCAGCCGACGCGGCGATCCCGTGGATCGGAACGGATCCGCAAAAATGCTTCGAGATAGGCTTCGATCCCCAGCGGAGTCTCCTGGTGGAGGGCGGGAACAAGACTCCGTCCATGGATCGTGGTCGGCACCGGTGCTCCGGCTAAATCAAGCAGCGTGGGCAGGGCATCCACTTGTCTGACCAGTTGAGAGACGCGCGCGCCGGCGCGCAAAGACGCATGGCTGGTGTCGTTGGCGGAGGTGAACACCAGCGGCACGCGAATCAGGTCCTCGGAAATGTCCATCTCATGCCCTTCGCGCTTCATCGTCGTGCGGCCCAACAAGTCGCGATACAAGCGATACAGGCGATACTGGAAATCCGTCTTGACCACTCGCTCACCGTGGTCGCCGTGGATAACGACGAGCGTATTAGCGGGAAGCGCGGCGATGAGCGTGGCTAACTCGGAATCAAGCGACGAAAGCGCCCGTTCGTAGCGGTTCCGTCCGTGCGTGCGGGTACTAAAGTTGGGCAGAATGTGGCGGTGATGATGCAGTTCCCACAGATGCAAGAACAAAAACCAGGGCGCACGAAACTCATTCTTTTGGAGTCGATGGCGCAAATCCGCTCCCCAGGATGTTGAGAGATACGCTCCGCCTTCGCGGAAATGGTACTGATCAAATCCTCGGTCGAGTCCCGTTTCAGGAAACAACGGCCCGCTCACCTCGGCGCGGGTCTGATACCCGGCGGTGCGGAGCGTCTCAACCAGCGTCGGGACCGTCGGGTTGAGTTTCAACCCAAAGATCGAACGAATACCGTGGACGAACGAATAGGTGCCGGTGAGCAGACTGGCCACACAGGGCGTGGTGGAGGACGCCGATGAGACCGCTTGGGTGCAGGACACGCCCGCTTGCACAAGCCGGTCCAGGGTTGGGGTTCGCGAACCACGGTTCGCGCCGAACAGCGCATCGGCACGCAGACAATCAATCAGGAGAAAGAGAATGTTGGGGCGGAGCATAACGTTGTGGGTGTTGGGGCTGGGTATTTTAGGAGTGAAGAATCTTCCTCGCCTGCTGCATGACGTGGTCCGGGGTAATGCGCCGCATGCAGGCGCGGCCAATGGGGCAATCTCGCGTGTAACACGGGCTACAGGCCGCGGAACCTTGGAGCACGAACGCTTCCGAGCCCCACGGGGCTGAACGGATCGGGCTTGTCGCACCCCACAGTGAGATCACCGGAACACCAGTGGCCGCGGCGATGTGCATGGGGCCAGAATCTGGTCCCATCGCCAACCGTGCCCGCGAAAAAATACCGATCAGATCGCGCAGTGTCGTCTTGCCACTCAGATCCGTCAGCTTCCCTGGGAATGCCGCGCGGACCTGTTGCGCGAACGCCATTTCACCTTGTCCCCCCACGAGTACCACGTGCGCACCATATTCTTGTTGCAGTGCCCGCGCTACCTCGGCGGTCGCCTCCGGGAACCAAAAGCGGCTCGGCCAGCGCGAGCCAAGAAAGAACACGGCAAAAGGACGTGGGGTGTCGGCGAGCAAGGTATCAACCCGTTGCTCTTCTTCGGGACGCAGGCGCAAGTCAAACGAGACGCCATCATCCGGCAACCCGAACGCCTCGGCGAATTTCAGATATTGCCCGAGTTTGAGCGAGAAATCGGGAATGGCGTCGATGGTGTGCGTGTTGAACAGCCAATTCCCTTCCTTGGTGTTTTGGCGGTGAAAGCCCACACGGATGGGAGCGCCAGCGCAGAGACTCACCAGGCCACTCTTGAGATGTCGTTGCAGGTCAAGCACCAGATCAAACCGTTGGCGACGGAGATGGTGGAGAAACGGAATGAACGCTTGTGGGCCATGCTTACGTTGATAGAGCAGCACGTCATTCAAGGCAGGGTGATACTCCAGCAGAGGCGCAGCGGCCGGTTCCACCGCCCACGCGATATGAGCAGCGGGATAAGCTCGACGTACCCGCGTGAGAAGCGGCAGCGCGCGCAGGACATCGCCAATCGCGCCCAAAAGGATAAAGAGAATGCGTTGCGGAGGGTGAGAGAGTAAGACAGAAGGCACGGTGTTGTGTGTACCAGCTCATTTTTTTGTCGCTCTCTTGTTTCTGCTCAGGCAACGTCTGTCAAGGAGAGGCTTCCGTCCACAAGCGTGCGAGATCGTCGGCGGAATAGAGCGTGCCATCAGGGTTTAATTTCTTGAAGGATCGCTGGAGACGACGCAGCGTCTGTTCGCGTTGTGAACGAGGAACTGGGGCGGAGAGCACCTGCGCGCGGTCGAAGTCCAACAAGAGAACGTGTGGAGAGGGACCAGACTGGACCAGAATGTTCGTGAGGTTGAGGTCCGCATGCACGATGCCCGCGTCGTGCATGGTCGCGATGGCACGTGCCACCGTGGTCAGTGTCGAGCTGCGTGTCGGACCAGTGGGCCGCATTTGCAACCATTCCCACAAGTTGGGAAACCCTTCGGCTTCCCGCGAGATGAAGAATCCACGGTACAGGACGTGGTTCACCCAGCGGACATACGCGCCAAGCACTTCGATAGTGGGAACGCCTCGCCGTCGCGCCGTTTCGGTGGCGACGACTTCCGCGAATGGGCGTGGCGGGCGATCCCAATACAGATCGCGCAAGAAGTGACGCACAAACCCGCCACGACGATACGCGCGGACAATCAGCGTATCGTGGGTGCCCGTCCCCACGCGCCAGATCGCGCCACGTCCCCAATGCAGAGGTGTGATTGTCCGAGTGGAGTCCTCGGCTCTCGTGTTCTGGCGTTGAGGTTCAGCAAGCTGGGCAATCTGATGAATGGCCGAGGGGATGAGGGTTTCGTACCCGGCTTTGAGCCACCAGGTTTCCTGGGCATGCGCTTGCTCGATAAACCCCGGCGGCAGAGGAGACAGTGCCATAATCAGGAGGGAGGCTGAGGGGGAGTGGTTGTTCGGACATGCTGATATTCCCACAGCTTCGCGTAACGGACAAAGGCTTCGTAAGCGGCGAACAAGGCGTGAATCAGTCCAGGAATCCCCTGCCGCCAAATGTCGTGCCGCCGATAGACACGTGAGAAGGTCAGCAGCGGAACCGAGACTAACCGCCACCACGTCACTTGCTGGCCACTCGCGGCAAGCGCCTCGGCGGTACGAGACGAAGCGGCATTCAAGGCTTGGAAGCGCTCTCGTAGTGATAGTGATTGCTCATCAGTAGAGGACATGGATGATTCCTTATTCGGGAACAAAAAAGGGAACGGGCATTGGTTTCGTTCTCGTGTTGGCGAGCAATGTCTTAACGCCAGCTAGGACATCCGCGACGGACACTTGCCGCATGCAATCATCGGTGCCGCGCGGACAGGTCGGGCTGCCGTGGCGATCACACGGGCGACAGAACAGGTCTTTCTTTTCGACGATGATGGCACGCTCACTATACGGGCCATAGCCCAGGCTGGGTGTGGTGGCACAGAAGATGGCCACCACCGGGACGTTGCGGGCCACCGCAACGTGCATGGGAGCGCTGTCATTGCTAATAACCAGTTGCGCGCGATCCACCAGCGCCATGAACGTTGGCAAATCCGCGCGTCCGACCAGATTGATACCACACTGCCCGGACCGTTCATGGACCATCTGGGCGACAGGTGCGTCATCTGGCCCACCACAAAGAAGCACCCGTCCATAATCGCGAGTGAGTTTCTGGATCAACTCGGCAAAGCCATCCACTGTCCAGCGTTTCGTCGCCCAGACCGACCCTGGACACACGACGAACAGGGGCTCGGTGCCATCGAGCCTAGCCTCGCGCAGCAGAGCATCAGCTTTGTTTTTCGCCTCGTGGCCATACGCGACCAGTGGTTGCCGGTCGCAGTCTTCGGGCTCCAGGCCAAAGGCGCGCATGATGCACAAAATCCGTTCGACTTCATGTCGATACGAGTCGCGAGATGCTGTCTGGTGATAGAGAAACCAGCCCGGACTTTGACGAAATCCAATCCGCCGTGGAATCCCCGCCAACAGAAGCAGGAGCGCGGTACGAAAAGACTTATGTGGAGCAACCGCCAAGGTAAACCGCTCACGCCGGAGCCGTTGAGCCATGCGCCACAACCCCAGCACTCCTTGCCCCTCAGTGTGTTTCGCATCGACGAGCACCTGGTTGACGACCGGATGACAGTCGAGCAGCGGTTTCGCTTGAGGAGTAGTGAGCACCGTCAGTGAAGAGGGCGACAGATGCCGGTGCAACGTCGTCAGGAGCGGTGTGGTAAGCACGACATCACCAAGAAAGCCGGTTTGGGCGACGAGCAGGCGCGGGGAGACGTGGCTCATGCCACCTTCACCGCCTCATCAATCAACATCACCGGAATGTCATCTTTAATCGCATAGCAGAGCTTGCATGCGCCGCAGAGCAAGCCATCCTGCTTTTCGGTGAGCGTGAGATCGCCTTTGCATTTGGGGCAGACCAGAATATCGAGTAACTCTTGACTGACGGCCATTGTATTGTTCTCCTTGGAACCAATCGGGGTGTGATTTTTGGACCTTGCCCCTCTTTCTCGCGCGGTCAGCTTTTTTTCCTCGTGTAGCGCTAGACGTTCAGAGGGATGAATTGGTTGGTAATCGGCACTCTTGCCTCAACGAGATTCCGTATCGCTTCGACAATATCGCTCACGTTCATATCTTTCGTCGCGTTATTATCTTGATCCACAGCGAGGATTCCCGGATGTTCAGGGAGCCGCGTGTGCAATTCCGCGAAATCCCGTGGATTCTTGGTGAGCAAAATCAGTCCTTGATGCGCGGCATAGGCGAAATGGGTGGCATCAGCATGACCCACGATCTCCGCGTCGAATGGGGTCACCACTTCACAGCCTGCCTGACGGAGCAGCCGTGCTAGCGCTTTATCGTAAGCACAGTCATCAAGATAAATCCTCAGGTTCAAGCTGATACCCTTTTTCTTGTAGGTACTGCTTCTCCGCGTCGGCCTCGGCGTCAATCAACTCGCGGTGAGAGCGATAATAGGCGAGGGCTTCCGCGATGGCCTCCATTGGAAGGTCATAACGCTCGGATGCCTGTTCCGGGGGGAGTTGCTCTGCCCGCATGTTCGCAATGAGTTGTCCGACCGTAAGATTGCGACCCTTCAAATACAGTTGGTGCCGCCAGGCGTGGTCGCGTGTCACGAGGTGGCGGCAATTCTCCTGGGGCACTTCTGGAACCGGGTCGAGCACGAGAAGGGCGAAATGCCGACCTTCTTCTAGGTCAAGTCGCTCCAGAGGTTTGAGCACTCCGTTTTCGTACACCGCTTCGACAGCTCTTTGCATGGACGGGAATGTACCATGCAATCGCAAAAGTGGGCAAGCAATGAGAAGAAAGAGCGGGACACCAAGGCGAGGTCGGTCTTGTCATCGCCGACGAGTATCTTGTTTTTAGCGACTTCACGAAGGAGTAGACTATGGGAGCAACCGTGGACATGAATCACATGGCGAAAAGCTTAGGAGCGCAGCGACGAGGCAAGATCACCACGAAAGGCGGATATTTCGGGGCTTTAGACCTGGCTGCTGAAGTCTCGGCGCGGTTCCGCGTTCCAGAAAAAGGAGGGCGGGCCACCGACCCCGCATGGACGGAACAGCGGCTTGTACGGCTGTCTCAGCAGACGTTCCAGCGTCTCGAAAAATTAACCAAAAGGACGAAGGTCTCTCCGATGCAGGCCGGAGCCCTGTTGCTGGAGAAGGCGGTCGATCAAGCGGTGAAAGAGTAAGCCTTGTGGTTCATACGAGGTCGGTGAGCCGCCGTGCCCCAGAAACCACGCGCATGACCTGAACACCGTCCGTTGGCCTTGCTCAGGCTTCTTCTGTTCTGGTATGTGGCGCGATGAGGTCTTACTTATGCCAAATTCCAGGACAAACCAGACCATTCTCCACCAGAAGCAAGCCTCAGCGAATTTCAGGCACCGTCAAACAGTTCGTTTGTGTTGTGGCGGCGCTCCTTACGTTGGATGTCAGTTTTGTAAAGGCGGGCGGTTCCTTCTCTATACTCGATAGACCAGGAGCTAGGGTCACCAATGCATCAGGCCTCAACACCCAAGGACAGATCGTCGGAACCTTCTCCGACCAGGCTCAGCGTGTGCACGGATTTATCTATACGGGAGGTTCCTTCTCCACGCTTGATGGACCATGGCCTGGATACACATTTCTTACGGACATCAACGCCCATGAGCAGATCGTTGGATACTTCCGCGATCACATAACCGGGAATAATCGAGTCTTTAGCACCATTACATGGAAATCTAACATGCTACTCGTGCGCAAAGGCCGTAAAGTCTAGGTAGAAGAAGTGCCGCCAAAGAAGGAGTTACTATGTCAGGGCCTGAATCGTATTTTTTCGACCTCACCACGAGTATCCCTACTTGCCTCAGTTTTCCGCCCGCAAAGAGCGTGTGCTGCAACCGCAACTCGACAGAAAACGCTTCATCGGGAAAAGAAAAATCGGGTTAACCTCCATGTTACTGTAGTTTCCCGCAAATGGAAAAGGCAGATACCCGAATTAAATTACAGTTCACTAGTGTAGAGCGACACCGGTAAAGTTAAGTAATGCAACACTTTCGACAGCAACTCCGGCAAAGGAGAGAG
>JABFSC010000258.1 GCA_013140885.1 Deltaproteobacteria bacterium
CCCCCACCCCCGGCCTGGGGGTCGATGGCGGTGACCGGCAGCTCCACGTCTAACAATGCTTTGACACAGGTGATCAGCGTACTGGCAATTAGCAACGCGGCCTTACGTGCCTTTTCGATAGGAAGAAGTGTTCCTGCGCAGCTGAGCAGTAGGTCTGCGGCGTCCCAAACTAGAGATCTAACCAGATTATTTCCGAAGGACGCTTGTTGAGATAGACAGTAGAAGTCCTTCAGGCAATCTATAGCCCCAAGAACTGGAAACCCAGCTTCAAGTGTTTCCGTTAGTGCTTCTATGATGCCATTCACACAACCCACCGCATCCGAGCACAGAATATCCGAAAGAGACGGCCAAGCTTTGACATTGAGCGCGAATGATATCCTTGATGATATCGTTATCGGAAGCATGCCCGTGTTCCCTGCTGAGATCGGAACTTCCAGCGGCACGGCGATGGTTCCACCACTAGTCTCGATGTGAAAGGGAGTATCGCTCAAGTCGAGGGATTGTAGTGCTTGGCTCGGGGTGAGGAACTGCAACGCTTGCTGCGTTGGCGGCGGCGTGATGTTGAAACCTAGACTCCAAATAGCGCCTGTTGGTACACCACCAATCACAATTGGAACGCCCATGGCATCTACGTTTCCACGGTTTCCGTAAACGATGTAGAAAGTACTGGGGCTGCCCATTGTGACGGACGAAGGACCGATGACCTCCACCCAAACATCTGCCGCGCGACCCTCTTCAACGGTGAAGGCATCCGTGAGCATTCCAGCGGTCCCATTAGGGTTCGTGACAACCACGCTCCACAATCCACGTGGCTTGCCGGTGAGGTCGAATCTTGCAGCAGCGCTGAATCCGTCGGTCGCCACGCTGACCGCGTTGCCCAGGATATCGAATTCTCCGTCCCGCACGAGCTTCACCGTCGCACCGTCCAGGAAGCCACCGCCGTTGACGTGAACCGTCACGGAGCCAGTGTCGCCACCGGCCTTTGGCGTGATTGCGCCAATAGTCAACGCGCCACCGGGTAGCGTGATCTGCCCCGACACCGTCTTCCCAGTCCTGTTCGGGAGTACGGCTGTCACCAAATAGCTGAGCGTGACGTCTTGCGCCTGTCCCGCCGCTTGTACACTCCAGACCACCTGGCGCTGTTGCCCAGCAGGGACATCAGCGATGACCTGCGTTACAGATCCTTCCGTCAAAGTGATCCCTTGGGGAAGAGATAACGAAAGCTCGACGTTCTGCGCTGTGACAGCACCGGTATTTGTCAGTGTCGCCGTGATAGTGAAAGGATTTGGCGTATACGAGCCATTCACGACCGCGAGGGCTAAAGGCGCACTGACATCGAGCTTGAGGAGTGGAAGCACTGTCCCGGTGCCACCTGTGAAGAGGAAGGCTTGAGCGGTGGCGAAACCATTGAAAGTTCCGCCAGCCACGAGGACCCTACCGTCCAGGAGACGTGTGGCCAAATTGATGGAGGGGAAGGTTCCGGCAACCTCCGTCCACGTCTGCGATACTGGGTTGAAGATAAATGCATTGGCTCCGCCAACAGCAGTACCTCCAGTCACAAGCACCGTTCCGTCGAGCAACAGCACGGCGCTATGGCCGTATCTAGCACGGGGCATAAATGTTGTGGGAGTCCACACGCCTGCAACCGGATCAAAGATTTCCGCCTGGTTATACACTTGTGAGATACCATTGTTGGCTCCTCCCGCGAGCAGTACTCGACCATCGGCGAGTCGCGTCAGCGAGTAATACGCACCACGCGGGTAATTCAGCGGACCCGTTGAAGACCACTGGCCTGTCGTTGGGTCATAGATTTCAGCGGCTAGTTCGCTGCCGAAGATACCTCCGGCCACGAGAACTCGTCCATCGAGCAAGACCACTCCGTCAAACAGGTATCTCCCATTGACCATCGATCCAGTGGGAGACCACTGGCCGGTCTGCGGGTCGTAAATTTCCGATGACCTCTGGAGGAAGTAACCGCCTGTTACCAGCACGCGACCGTCCTTCAGCGGAAAGGCCATGTGCCACTGTCTCGGCACCGACATCGACCCGGTCAGCGACCATGTTCCGGTGACCGGGTCATACAGTTCGGCTGAACTTAAATATGCTAACTGAGGGGAGTAGTTCGACCCACCAACAACCAGGACCTTGCCGTTCTTGAGCAATGTCGCCGTGTGAAAACCTCGGGGGATTTTCATAGAGCCGGTGAAAGACCATGTTCCAGTGGTCGGGTTATACACTTCCGCCGTATTGACCCCAACATTTCCAGCTCCATTGGCTCCAGCGGCCAACACCCTGCCGTCAGCCAGGCGCGTGAGGGTGAAAAAGGTTCGCTCGAACAGCATGCTTCCAGTCGGGCTGAAGGTGCCCTGTGCGGCGGCCAATTGACTGAGACACAGAAGGAGAAAAACCGTCAGTCCGCTTTTCAGGGCTACTCGCGTAGCGCACTGATGCAGCCTTTCTTGCCAGTAGCGATGAGAGAATGCAGTGCTCATGCCACCCTCCAGGTGAGAGGCTCCTGCGAGCCTGTCGTGGATGTCAAGATGGAAGTGTACCCACTGCCGCGAGAGAGGAAATTGACTTGCGCAGCGGTTTGCCCTTGGTTGGGCTCGAAGTGGAGAGGCAGGCTAGCGTAGGTAGCTGCCATCAGTCCCAGAAGAAGTGTCAGTGACCATGCCCAGGTAATCCAGTCTGAAGGGTGCACGGCTTTCCCCTTTCCTGTTTACGCCTTTCGCGATTACGTTCCCTTCGCTCAACCCTCTCCTCTACCGTTCGGATCGATAAGGCGGACTGAGGCATACTAGACAAGTAACTCGCTTGTCAAGCGAAAAAATTGCAATGTCCCCTAGTCTCTTGTTGTTCACTCATATCAGGGAGCATATAATCCCTTGCGATGAGCACTCAGGTCGTTCTTAATCTCCCAGACGATACCTATGAACGCGTGACGCAGTTTGCCGCGTATGCCCAGCGCAATGTGTCGGAGATTGTCATAGATGCGCTTACCTCCATGTTGCCCTCGCTCGACACCCTGGCGCAACTTCGTAACATTGCCAACCTTTCAGATCGAGAAGTGCTGGCATTGACCGAGCTTCGTATGGCACCAGAGGCCGACCACCGCCTGAGCGAGCTATTAGACCGTCAGCAAGCGGGAGAGTTGACTGACCTCGAAGGGGCCGAGTTAGCAGCGTTGATGCGCACCTACGAAATAGGACTACTGCGCCAATCACAGGCGCTGGCTGAAGCCGTGCACCGTGGCTTGATCCCGCCACTCCAGTCATGACAGCACTGAGGATTCCCGAGGAAATCAGCGCACGTATTCGTGCGACGGCAGGGAACCGGTGCGGCTATTGCCTGACATACCAGCGCTATGCGATGCAGGTGCTGGAAATCGAACATATCATTCCCAAAGCCAAAGGGGGGACAAATGACGAAGACAATCTTTGGCTGGCTTGCCGTCTGTGCAATAACGCCAAAGGCACGAAAACGCATGGGGTGGACCCACTGACTGGACGGCGCGTCAAGTTGTTTAACCCCCGCGGGCAGCAGTGGCAGCGCCATTTTTTCTGGAGCGACGATGGCACGCGCGTAAATGGCCGTACAGCCTGTGGACGCGCGACAGTGGGCGGACTCAATCTCAACAACGAAATCGCCTTGGTGGTACGGCGGAATTGGGTGAGCGCGGGATGGCATCCACCGACGATCTGAGCAATAGAGCCAAAATATAGAAAACAGGCTTCAGACTGGAGGGCAGAGAGAAACGGGGAAGCAGCACCCGGATGAAGGGACACGGAATCCGAGATGAAGATCACCTCGTGTGTTGCGGTGGAATGAAAGGTTGATTTATGAAGAAGCCCTCTACGAAAATGAAGAAACGGACAGGTACGGACGCTCAGATTGAAGAGTTTAAGACGCGTGACCTAGGGTCTGACATCCGCGCCTCAAGGGTGACACCAGCCGTGATACACCCGAAACAGCAGCCAACCTCAATCCTCTTAGAACCTGAGCTAGTGGAGCAATTACGGGCAAAGGGCGGTAAACGGGGGCTTGGCTACCAGACGATGCTCAAGCTCATCGTGCGCGAACATCTGCACGAGTACTAACCTGGGGACGGGGGACCGCAATGGCGTTCTTCACCTTGCTGCTGGGCGGGACATACTGCATCATCTCCGACCATCTCGGCAGCCAAGACTGTGGCACTGCCATCCGTCAGAACGGCTTGTCACCCATAACCGTGATGCGCTCCATCCGCCGATAGGCGGTGAGGTTGTCCGCCAGCACGCGATGTTGCGTGCAGCGATTGTCCCACATCGCCATCGAGTTCTTGCGCCAGCGAAAGCGACAACTGAAATCCGGCGACTCGATATGCCGATAGAGAAAATCCAGTAACGCCGTGCTCTCGGCGGATTTCATCTCTTTGATCGAATGGGTAAACGCCGAATTGACGAACAACGCCTTGCGCCCAGTTTCCGGGTGCGTGCGAATCACCGGATGTTCCGCTGAAGCAATGCCCTCCGCGCGCTTGCCGCCGATGTGTTCGATTTTATACGTCTCGCGCGAGAAGGTGCGTGAGGTGTCGTGGATCGCGACGAGCTCGCCGAGCAGGCGCTGCATGGTGCTCGACAGCGCGTCATACGCGGCGTACATGCTGGCCCACATTGTGTCACCGCCGAATTCTGGTGCCGCCACGCAACGCAGCACCGACCCCAGCGGTGGGGTTTCTTGAAACGTCACGTCTGAATGCCACGCTTCCGCGACGAATGGGTGCTTCGCGTCGCTTTCCAAGATGAGGAATTCTGGATGTCCTTCCTCCTTCAGTGGTTGGAGGTAGGGATGAATGTGCAGGTCGCCAAACCGGCGGCCAAACGACTTGTGCTGGGCACGGGTCAATTCCTGATCGCGGAAAAAGATCACTTGATGTTCCAGGAGCGCCGCGCGAATCTCCGCGAACGCGGCGTCGTTGAGGTTGCTCAGATTGACATTGTGGATTTCCGCGCCGAGCGTCCCAGCAATCGGCTGCACGGCGATATGGTGATACGTGGTCATGTCGTTTCCTCCTTTTGCGTCGTTGGGGAGAGACGCCTCAGTGGGGCGTCTTTACGAGGGTGTCGGTCAATCCACCCACGTGAGATCACAGTGCAAGCGGGTCAAGAGAATCGTCTTGATCTTCCACTTGCCATTGTCCTTGACGTAGTCCTCTTCATAGTGGCCGTAGCCCTTGAAGATAAATTTGGGCACGCGCAAATAATCGACCATGGCCCAGATGCCGCGCGCGGTGGTCGGACTCGTGACGTCGATCTCCGGCATGTGACCGTGATGGATGGAGACGGTGCCCGCGGGAAAAAAGCCACTGACGGATTTCACCAGCTCGGCGCGGCCGTTACATTTGAGTTCCGTGAGACCGTCACTGCGACGGTTGCCGGGGACGCCGTGATACACCGCCGTCACATCTTCCGTGAACAGCTCACGCCACTCGTCCCAGCGTTTCTGGTCCATGAGCCGAAAGTAGCGGGCCTTGAGTTGCTGAATCTGTTCGACCTCTTCGAAGG
>JABFSC010000791.1 GCA_013140885.1 Deltaproteobacteria bacterium
GGGGGGGAGTTTTCCAGGCCCGGCACGGTGTGCCATCACTTGACCTGCATCCAATCAAGGGAGGTAGCCGATGGAAAAGTCCCCACGACTGTATAGTGAGTTAGTGGCGTTCTGTGGTCAATCTGGGCAATGGCGTGACGTGCGCCACGTCCAGACCTTAGCCTGGATGGTGAATGGGCTGATTCAAGCCGAGGGTGTGAACTTACCGGCGTGGGTCCCGTTCGTGCAGAGCCGCGCGCAGTACGCGCAGAGTACGCAGCGGCGCTTTCGGCGTTGGTTAGGGAATCGCCGGATCGAAGTGGCGCCGCTGTACGGGCCGTTGATTGAGCAGGCGTTACAGGGCTGGGGGCGGCACACTCTCTATGTGGCGTTGGATACCTCCATGTTATGGAACCAGTATTGTCTGATCCGCCTGTCGGTGGTGTATCGTGGCCGCGCCGTGCCGCTGGTGTGGGAAGTCATTGAGCATGGGAGTAGTAGTGTGACGCATGCGGCCTATGAAGCGTTACTGGAGGCCGTGCCGGCGTTGTTGCCGGCCGGGGTGAAGGTGGTCTTTTTGGCGGATCGGGGCTTTGCCGATACCGATCTCATGGCGCAGCTGCGGCGGTTAGGATGGCACTTTCGCATTCGGATCAAAGCCTCGTTTACGGTCCTGCGGCCCGGGCCGCCCGCCTGCAAAGTCGAAGACTTTGCGCTGGCCCCAGGCCGGGCGGTGTTTCTGCACAACGTAGCGATTACGGCGGAGTCCTTCGGGCCGGTCTCGTTGGCCTTGGCCCGCCACAGCCGGACTAGGGAGCCGTGGTTTATCGTGAGTGATGAACCCACCAGCGTGCACACCTTTACCGAGTACGGGTTGCGCTTTGATATTGAGGAGAACTTCTTGGACGATAAATCCAACGGCTTTCAGCTCGAGAGTTCGCTCGTGCGCGATCCCGAGGCCCTCACCCGCCTCTGCTTGGTGTTGGCGGTGGCCACGCTCTATCTGGTGGCGCAAGGGACGCAAGTCGTGGCACAGCAAAGGCGGCGCTGGGTCGATCCGCATTGGCTGCGCGGGAACTCCTACTTACGCATTGGGTGGCAGTGGGTCAAAACCGCGCTGGCCCGGGGCTGGGAGTTGTTTACCACGCTACACTTGAGCGGGATCCCGGATCCGGACCCCAGTCGGGCCTCGGCTTCGTCCCCAACTCCGGCACCCCCTGTGACTTTCACGCGGACGATCTGCTATGTCCCAACATAGTTTTGTCAGTCAACCAGGTGGTTACGGTGTGACATTGCTTGCGTTTCAACCCGACATCTTTCCTGTGACTCCTCACGGTGAAGGTGGCATCAGTTCTCCTTTTTGGTGGAATGCGTCAGCGCGCCTGACCATGATAATAATAGTAATTGAATAGATTTTGTCAATATAATGAATAAAAAATAAATTTATCCAGTTTCAGTGTCCGTATCCGAGAATGTGGAGCAACGGTTCGCTGAAAAGCGGCGCGCAGCCAAGCATCGCGCCCACGGAACACGGGGACGGTGAGAAAGAACAAGCGATGGTATCTTGTCGAACATCATCGGAGGTCCTCGCTGTCGCCAGCCACGGACGGGGAGACGAGATCACCCTCGTCCGTGCTCGCCTTTTGGTCCAGGCCGCATGCTGGCCTCCGCGATTCCCCGCAGCATGCCGGCAAATATCAACTGATGCAGGGGATACACGAGATACCAGTAGGCCAACCCACCGACCCCAATCGGATCAAAGATCGCCGTTTGGCGAATCTGGGAACTGTCCGAGTCGCCCGTCACCTCGAACTCCAGCCACGCCCGGCCTGGCAGCTTCATTTCCGCGACGAGCCGTAAGCGCTGGTTTGCTTCGATCGCTTCGACGCGCCACCAGTCCACGGTATCGCCCACGCGCAGCCATTCGGGATCGCGACGCCCACGACGTACGCCGATACCGCCAAGGACGAGATCGATGAACCCACGCAGACGCCAGAGCCAATCGCCATAGTACCACCCAGTCGTGCCACCAATCCGCCGGATGGGCGCGAACGCCTCTGACGGTGGGACGGGAACCCGCGTGCAGCGTGAGTCGATCAGGCGCGAGCCGAACCGCACCCCTCCCCAACTCCGCGCGCCACCGCTCACGGACAAGGCGTCCGACCAGCGCGTGCGCGCGAATTCTTGATCCTCATTGTGTAACGCCCGGTGGATCGCGTCGCGAACACCGAGGGGACGAACCGAGAAGACGGACAAGGCTGTGGGATCCTTGACGACGGTCGCATGACACACGCTGTCCACGATCTTGCGACCAACGCGGGCGTACACTGGCGTCACCAATCCCAACCACAAGCTGGAGAGTCGGGGGGTGAGTATCGGGACGCGAATCATCAGGCGTTTGAGCCCCCGCTGTCGCGCATACTCGCGCATCACTTCGCCATACGAAACCTGGTCCGCTCCACCAATCTCGAAAATAGGATTGCCAGAGAAGGAAAGAACGAGCGCTTCCAGGAGATAGTCAACCAAATCCTCAATGCCGATGGGCTGCGCGAGGGTGGACACCCAACGGGGGGTAATCATGATGGGCAGGCGTTCGACCAAGGCCCGCACCATTTCAAACGACAGACTGCCCGACCCGATGACGATGGAGGCGCGAAACTCGATGACCTGGGCCCCGGACTCGCGTAGGAGGTCCCCAACCTCGTGCCGACTGCGCAGATGCGGAGAGAGTCCTTCCTCGCGATCGCCAAGACCCCCCAGGTAGATGATACGTTGCACTTCCGCCGTGCGCGCGGCGGCGGCAAAGTTCTGGGCGGCGCGCCGATCCTCTTCCTCAAAGACGCCGGTGGACCCCATCGAGTGCACGAGGTAGTACGCGGTGTGAACGCCAGACAGCGCGTTCGCGAGTGAGGCAGGATCAAGCACATCGCCTTGGACGACTTCCGTCGTGCGCGCGACGCGCGACCGGAGAAATTCGGGATGGCGTGCCAGGCACCGGACGCGATGGCCACCCGCTTCGAGCGCGTGCAGGAGTCGCCCGCCGACGTACCCCGTGGCCCCGGTCAACAACAGCGGTCGCGGTTCCATATCATTCTTAGGATTCATCATGGTGCTCTTTCTTGAGCTTGGCGAATGCCGCAAGCGCGCGGATGCGCGCCGTGTGATGAAGGACGACCGGTTCCGGGTAATTGGTGCCGAACTGGACTCCTGCCTTCGCGAGAACCGCCTTCGGAGCGTCCCACGGTTTGTGAATCCATGCCGCGGGAAGATGCTTCAGCTCCGGGATCCACCGCCGGACATAATCCCCGCGCGGATCGAACTTTTCTCCCTGGAGCACGGGATTGAAGATGCGAAAATACGGTGCGGCATCAGCCCCACAGCCCGCCACCCATTGCCAGCCCAGCGTATTATTGGCGAGGTCGGCATCAACCAAGGTCTCCCAAAACCAACGAGCCCCGGCTTGCCAGGGCAGCAAGAGATGCTTCACCAAGAATGAGGCGGTCACCAGGCGTACTCGGTTATGCATCCATCCCGTAGCCCACAGTTCACGCATCCCCGCGTCAACCAGTGGGTATCCGGTGTGCCCACGTTGCCATGCCTTGAGGTTGGTGGTGTCGTCCCGCCACGGAAAATTCGCGAATGCCGCTCGCAATGGCTGATCGACACTATGAGGGAAATGAAATAACAGCTGGTGGGCAAACTCCCGCCACCCGAGTTGACGCAGATACGCCTCCGCGCCGCGGTGCTTCTCCGCGTGTGTCCTGACGTGAGTGCGTACCGCGTGCCAGGCTTGGCGGGGACTGATCTCGCCAAAGTGCAGATACGGTGAGAGGCGTGAGGTCCGCTCCTCATCTGGTCGATCGCGATGTTCCGAGTACCCGCTCGCTGCGGTACGCAGAAAACGCCGCAGAGCACGGTGCGCGCCTTCCTCGCCGGGACGCCACGTCGCCCGGATTCCTCCCGCCCAATCCACTGTCGGTTCAAGTGCTAAGCAAGCCAGGGGCGTGGAGTCCGGCCACCGCTCCGGGGTAGGAAGAAAAGAGGGCGACTTGAGCGGCGGAGCCGGTTCCGGACGTGACCGACACCACTGCCAAAACGGGGTAAAGACCTGGAACGGGTTTCCCGCCTTATTGAGAGTGGCGCGCGGCTCGAACAGCACCCCCGCCTGACAGGGTGCCACGTGCAGGCCATGGGCACAAAGAGTGCCGAGAATCGCGGCATCTCTTTCAACGAGAGAGGGTTCGTAGCGATGATTCCAGAACACCGCCCGCGCCCCAGTGTCTCGAATAAGTGACTGAAGAATGTCGAGGCTGTTCCCCTGCCGGATAACAATTCGTGATGCACGCTTTCGCAACCGAGCGTCGAGGGTCGTGAGGGACTGATGCAGCCACCAGCGCGCCGCCGCCCCCGGTGCCCAGGGCCCCTCTTCTGCTGGCGCCCAAATAAAGACGGGAATCACCGGGCCACCCTGTTTGACCGCCGCCGTCAGCGCGGGGTTATCCGCAACGCGGAGGTCGTGGTGGAACCACACAAGTGAGGGGGGTGTCATCATTGGTCTCCAATCACGGGTCCCATGCTCTTGCCGGCATAGCCCGTCATCTCAAGGTATCCTCGCCCGTGGACCTCGCGCCCTCCCGCCTGCCCGCTGACAGTGACACTGCCTTCCCAATAGGTCACGCCGGTGCTCGCTTCGGTCCTGAGTTCTTGATCCGGCAAGACGGCCGTGACACGCATGTGCATATTCTGGCGCGGCAGCGTCACGGTCCACGCAATGGGATAGCGCGCCCCACTCTCGGGCGATTGCCAATACTGCTCTGGCACGAGAGTGAAGTCTTGCGCGGACAGATGGGTCGTACCGCCATCGACCTCAACCAGCGTCCCGCTGGCCTGCGCATCTATTGATCCGTCCGCGCGGCGAAGCTGAAAGAGCATCAGTTCGCGCCCATCCTGGAACTGCAAGGAAAACCAGTCCCACCCGACCTGGTCCTGCTCTAAGAAACTGGTGCCGAACTCGTGATCCATCCAGCTCAGGCCGGTAACGCTGAAGGTCTGACCGTCTATCGCCAGCGTGCCGCTCGTGCGCATCCGGGTGGACGAGTAATAATGCGAGGCGTTCCCCGCGGACGGCCCTTTTTGGCTGAACCCATCCTTCCCGTGGAGGACCGGCGGTTTTTCCGGTGTCAAACGCAAGGCGATCGTATAGGGGCCGTCACTGGCCGACAGCACATGGTCAGCGCCCTCAAGCCGCGCCTCCCACCTTTCATTCCACCCGTGCCACACGCGATACGTGGTGGGGTCAGCCCCCGCCCAATGCACCCCGGCGCGGTTGAGCCGCTCAAAGAAAGAGAACCGTTTCCCCTCAAGATCCGAGATGGCGAAGTGCGCCAGGTAGAGGTCCCGCACCGCCCACCGCGAGGGGGTTGTCGGGTTCGGGGTCACGCCGGTGCGAAAGAAGGTGAGTTGGTAGCCAAACCGCCGCCCTTCAGCCGTTTCCACATTGCCCGTGTAATACCACCATTCCAGGCGATAGGGGGGGTGCGCAGCGTGGTCGCGGGGG
>JABFSC010000473.1 GCA_013140885.1 Deltaproteobacteria bacterium
CGTAGGCGACGTGAATATGACTCAGGCGCGTGGTGCCCGCACCCACGCGCGTACGCGGCGGAGCCAAGCCGTGCGCGGCATTTGTTTGCTGTCTTCAATAAACGCGCCGAGGACCTCGGTGGTCACCAGTGGCAACGCGACACTCTCCGTGCACTCGACGTAGGTCTCTCCCGCTAACGTGAAAATCGTCAGCCGCCTACCATCGTAGCGCCACACCTCCGGAATGCGGAGCGCGGCGAATATAGGAAATTTGTTCAAAGACGGACTGGAGATATCAATCTCAATGATTAAGTCCGGAGGCGGATCAATCGCGAGGTCAAGTTTCTTTTTTCCGCGCACCCGCGCTTCATGGGCAATATAAAAACAGGCGTCGGGCTCAAAGCCACGCGCGAGGTCTTGCCGTTGAAAGGTCGCCGAGCCGAAGCTTCTCACATCAATGCCCAGCTCTTCGGCTAACACATTGACGAGGAGCGTCAGCACGTCTTTGTCTTCTTCGTGTTCGGCGGACAGCACCATGATCTCCAGCCTCCCCTGATCGTAGGCGAAATGCGCGGCATGACTATCCTGGAGGTCAGCAAGGAGCCGTTGATACGTCTCCCAACTGACACCTGGCAGGATGATGTACCGCGGTGCCTGCGGCGGCGGAGTCTGGAAATCGAGCGGATGGGGACTCTCGATATGTGTTTGCATGCGCGATCCTCCTGAACGACGGTGATAGTCTCTTTTTGCCGTGGGTATTCCGGCTTTGGCCTCAGCAGTGAATCGTTGGCAAAAAGCGGCATGGTCGCCTCATTGGGAAACCTGCCCGCGCGGCCCCAGCGTCGCCGTGCCGACGATGACACGGTCGCCGGTTTGATTCTCGACGATCACATCGCAATGAATCGCCGCCGTATGCGTGGCTTCGTCGCCACTCTTCTCGGTGACGTTTCCCCAGAAGTTCAGCGTATCGCCATGCCGCACCGGCGTGCGAAAGCTGACTTGAAACGTCTGGAGCCGCCAGCCAGGAAAATGGTCGATCAGCAGTTTTGACAACAGCGTGGCGCTGAGCGGCCCTGGCACGATGGGTTGCGTGAATCCCTTCTCACGCGCGACGCCCGGATCAATAAAACGCCGATCGCCGATCCGCACGACATCGGCATAGTGTTGAACAATCTCGGAGGTCACGGTCTGTATGACCGGACCAATATCGTCACCGATGTCGATGTCAGCAAAAGTCTTTGGTGTATTTTCACTCATAAAGAACTCACGGGCATAAAACGGAGGGCATAAAACGTAAATAGGTAAAACGTAAGGGGGACGGGGAGGTGGTTACGTCTTACGTTTTACCTATTTACGTTCAGATCTTCTTCTCCGGCGACCGCACCATCTGGCGTTCACGCAGGATGAGCACGGTCTTGCCCGCGGCATCCCGCACCACCATTTCCCGCACGATCACACCGAGCGGCCCACTGCGTCCGGTTTTCTCGTACACTTCCACCAGTTTGCCGACCGCACTGTAGGTCCGCCCCGCGTAGATTTCATCGTAAAACTCAAACTCTTGTCCCGCGTGCAGGCTGGTGAACCCCGGTTCAAGCGGCACGTCGGGCACCATGCGACCACCCCGCAAGTGCATGCAAAAGGTCGGCGGCGCGATCACCGCCGCATAGCCCGCTTGTCGCGCGGCTTGGGGGTCAAGATAAAGAGGATTGAGATCGCCCACCGCCCGCGCGAACTCCCCAATCTCCTCCGCGGTAATCGCGAAATCGCCAATCGCGAATTCTTGTCCAATCAGCCCTGGTTCAAGTTGCAACATCACATCTCCCTCACGCGACCCTTGCCCTAATCGAGAGCGGGAACAAGGAAAGATCACTTGATCCCCCTCACCCTAGCCCTCTCCCAGCCGGGAGAGGGAACTTTGGGAGCCCCCGGGCTGAATGCCATTGGGCTCCGGTCCCCCGTCTCCCGTCTCAGGACGCGATCTTTTCGTAGAACTCCAACACCGGCGCGCCATCAAGCAGGGCGCCCATGTTCACGCCGAGTTCACCGAGATGCTTACGATGCACCTTGAACGCATCATCATCCACATACTCTTCATAGAACATGAACACGCGCGGATTATCCTTCGCCTTGCACATCGTGTAGGCGCGATTCCCCGCCTCCTTGCGGACTTCGGGAACAACCTTCTTCATCGTGTCCTCGAACTCCTGTTCCTTCCCGGCCTTGATCGTGAGTTTTGCCGTCAATGTCACCATGATGCGACTCCTTTTTAATGAGATACGATTCTTTTGCCTGACCAGCCCAACTTTAGCAACCCGCGAAAGCGGTGAGTTGCTTCCGCGCTCACCGCAAGCTATTGGCTATGAGGAAGGCGATACAATACCGGATGGCACGTAAGCATCTCTCAATCCAGCCGAGCGGCTACACGATCTTGGTGGTCGATGACCAAGAAGAAATCCGCCTCGCCATGCAGTATTTGCTCGAACGCGAGGGGCATCAGGTCCTCACGGCCGCGAGTGGCGCCGCCGCCCTCGCGCTCTTCCGTGCGCATCCCATCGACCTTGCCCTGATTGATTACGTCATGCCCCGGATGAATGGCGAGCAGCTCGTGCAAGCGATCCGCCAGTTCGACGAGGATATGCAGATTGTGCTCCAGACCGGCTACTCTGGCGAAAAACCGCCACGCGACATGCTGCGTTCCCTGGCGATTCAAGGGTACCACGACAAGAGCGAAGGCCCTGACCGATTATTGCTGTGGGTCGATGTGGCCTTGAAAGCCGCCGCCCAGATCAAGAAAATTCGTCTCGCCGAACGGGAGCGAGAAGAATCTCGCTCTCAATTACGGCGGCTCTCCGCGCGTCTCTTGCACGTGCAAGAGCAAGAGCGCGTCCGTATCAGTCGTGAACTCCATGACCACTTGGGCCAACTGTTGACGGCTATCGGTATGAATCTCGACTGGGCGTTACTGCGCCGTCCACCTGACGCGCCCGCCATCGCCGAACGATTACAAGAAACCCGACAACTCGTGCAGGAAGTCATCAATGCGATCCGTGAGTTGTCCGCGACCCTGCGCCCGGCGGAATTGCACGGCGTGGGGCTTGACGTCGTGATGGGAGAACACGTCCGGGACTTTGAACGACGCAGTGGCCTCGACGTGCATTTCTCCTGCGCCCTTCGGAAGGATTCCGCGATTCCATCGGAAATGGCCACCAACGTGTATCGCATCGTGCAGGAATCCCTGACCAATGTGGCCCGCTATGCCGACGCCACCGAGGTCGGCGTCCTGCTGCATCAGAGCGATCACGAGTTGACGGTCTCCATCTCCGATAACGGTAAAGGGTTTGACGTGTCGCACGTGACTGATCCACACGCCGTTGGGCTGATTGGCATGCACGAGCGTGCCCGACTGATCGGTGGGACACTCGTGATTCGCTCCACCCCTGGCGCTGGCACGACGGTGTCGTTGGCGGTACCCTTGGGAGAAAAAGGACAACACTATGATCTCGATCCTCTTGGTGGATGACCACGCCATCGTCCGTGAAGGGTTGCGGCGACTTCTGCAAGATTGCGCCGACATGGAGGTCGTTGGTGAAGCGGGCGATGGACACGAAGCCCTCCGATTAACGCGCAAACTGCAACCCCAAGTCGCGGTCATGGACCTGTCCATGCCCGAACTTGACGGGATTGAGACCACCAAACGCCTCGTTGAAGAGGGGCTCCCCACGAAAGTCTTGATCCTCACCATGCACGCGAATGAGGAGTACGCCATCCGAGTGCTGCAAGCGGGAGCCCATGGCTTCATTGGCAAAGGGTCTCCCTCTCAAGAGGTCGTGGACGCTATTCGCACAGTCGCGACTGGCGGGTATGCCCTACCGCCAGGGATCGCGGCGGACCTCCCACGCCGCTATCTCAGCAAAGACTCGCCCACTTCTCCGCTCGGCGCTCTGTCGGATCGCGAGTTGCAAGTGCTCAAACATCTCGCCGAAGGACGGACGAGTCGAGAAATCGCGCTCGAATTGCACCTCAGCGCCAAGACGGTCGATACCTACCGCGCCCGGTTGCTCACCAAACTCAACTTGAACACGACCGCTGACCTCATCCGCTTTGCCCTCCGTCATGGCGTTATCGAAAATGCCTGGTAGTCCCGCTGTCAGAAAAAACCTGACACAGGTTTCCGCCTTTTTCTGACAGCGATTCGCGTTTTTTCCTGGTGCGCTCTCCTTTACCGTCGCTCGTAAGTAGTTGATAGTGGCAGGCACAGTAGCCAGTGGTCAGTAGTAGAGTGCGCCCCGCGCATCAGCGATCCGGGGCAGACATGACCCTACGATTCTTCCACCGTTTGCATAAGGAGCCTCTCAC
Organism: Deltaproteobacteria bacterium; assembly: GCA_013140885.1. Taxonomy (GTDB): domain Bacteria; phylum Desulfobacterota; class Binatia; order Bin18; family Bin18; genus JABFSC01. The sequence goes on from JABFSC010000473.1 coordinate 4,336, forward strand.
GATGCACCCACGAGTCTCGCAATCTTTTCTTTGTCGCGTCCTCATCCTCGGCTGTACCCTGCTCACTTTGCGCTCCCCGCTTCCCGCCTCCGCGGGGTGTGGCTGTGACAAACCACCACCGGCTCCGGCCACCGTCGTGCCCCATTTCGCCTTTCCAGGCATGCGGGTGACGTTGTTCAGCACCAAGTTCGTGCCCGGACAGCAATGGACCGTCCGTTTTCAGAATGGCACCGCGGTCGCGTCGGTCCTCGCCACGGTCGTCACGAAAAGGAATCTCACCGCCGGCGGCAAATATACTCCGCAGTTAGTCGCGACGATGCCGCTGCTTCGGGGCGGCCCCACCTCGATCGTAGCTTCCCGCGGTGGGGTCTTCGTGACTGTTCCCCCACGGTCATTCACCTCCATCACCAAGCCCGTGATGGCCTCGGAACAAGATATTGACTACGACATCGCACGGTACCCGACGGCCGTGGGTGCCGATGGGACGGTGTACTTGAGCATCGGCGGACTCGATAAAGTCTGTCGCGCGATGAAGTTCAGTTCCCGCGCGGATGGCTTCCCGCTCCGGATCAATGCGCGGAGCACGGTCATCTACAACCATCAAGGGTTTCTCATTGATGCCTTGACCCCACTGAGTGTGAATCGCTTCGAGGTGCGGCGCGAGACGAAAACCACCCGCAGTGATCGGATCGATTACTATCGGCACTCGTTCACGCAGTATTGTCGTGACCATCAGTCTGGCGGACGAAAAGTCGTCGATCCCACCGACACCAACTGGCATCGCGACGGGACCGCGCATGTGAATTATTCGACCCTCATTTTCGCGATCACCGGCACCGTCAACGGTGTCCTCCCCACGCCAGGCAGTATCGCCGCGGATTTGAGCCTCAATACCCAGTTCGGCCCTGGGTCCGAGCCGTGGGAGGTTGAAAAACCGGAAGAATGGCGCTGAGCGGAAGACGGAAAATCAAAAATCAAAAGGCAAAAGGCAAAAGTGAGAAAAAGAAGTCCTGAGCGCACTGGTGACTCGCTCGTTTCAGGAAAAAATCGGGACTCATCTCGGAGGAACCTTCTTTTCAAGCACGCGCCTTCGTTCTTCTCGTCGCGCAATGTCCGCACCGTTTGATGAAGCATGCCCCACGCCGCCACGGCCACACGGTGGGCGGCTGTATAAGCTTGGCCTGCTGACGTTGGGCGCG